>QHUF01000254.1 GCA_003221075.1 Gemmatimonadota bacterium | reverse complement strand
AGTTGCCGTCGGGCGTCCAATCGGGCGACGCGTACAGGTTGTTCGTGCCTTTCGTGAGCGCCTTGCTCTGCGAGCCGTCGGGGTCGCACAGCCAGATGTTCTCGGCGCCGCTCCGGTCAGAGAGGAAGACGATGCGCTTGCCGTCCGGCGACCAGCGCGGCTGCGAATCAAAGCCGGGGCCAGACGTGATCCGCGTTGCGGTGCCGCCCGCGATCGGCATGGTGTAGAGATCGCCGAGCAGCTCGAAGACGATCGTCTTGCCGTCCGGCGACACGTCGAGCGAGAGCCACGTGCCTTCGGATGTTTCGAAGCTCACCGTGCGATCCATCTTCAGCGGCAGCGAGTCGCGCTTGCTCGTGTCAGGCGGGGGAGGGGGAGGCTGCTGTACAGCGAACGACACTGCGACAAGCAGGGCAAGCATGGATTCTCCGGATGGAAGAGCGACGGCGTGCGTGAGCGGCGTAAAAACTAACGCGACGGTAGGGGACGGTAAGGGACGGTAAGGAACCCCCAAAAAAGTAGGGGCGCAGCATGCTGCGCCCCTACCTGAATCCATCCTCGCCAGTTCTTAGATACTCAGTGCGCGCACCTGTCGCGGCGCAGGATCCTGCGACCGCAGCACAATCCGCATGGCATGCGTGTCAAAATCGATTTCCCAACCCGCGATGCGCGGCCTGACGAATTCCTCACCGTCCTCGGGCGTGAGCCCTTCGGGCGTGGCGTCGAGGAATTCCATCAACTTCATGCGATGCTCGAGATAGGTGCAGCCGTCGCGGCTCGCCGCGATGCGGATGCCCACATCGTCGTCGAGCTGGCGGCGGACGAACCCCTGGGCGACTTCGAGCAACCGGCCGACGATCACGCGCTCCAGCATCACGCCGTCCTTGCGGCCGAGCCGGCGCGCAAGCACGCGGGCCCGGGCCGGATCGAGGGCCAATGCGAGGAACTGGCGCCGGATCTCAGGATGGGGCCGGCGCTTGCTCTTGGTCTCGCCGTCCCGCTCCGCCTTGGCGCAGGTGGGCAGGTCGTTCCGGTGCAGCTTGAGGAACTTGGTCATCGGCGCGTAGACGTCCATCCGGCCCGGGGCCGGGGGACGCCGCCGTCCGGCGACGAGGTCAGAGATGTAGATCTCAGACACCTGAACCGCATCCGCCAGCTCGCGCGGGGTGCGCTTCAGCTCGCGCAACCGGCGCCGTACGAGTTCTCCAACCTTGACGGGGCGCTTCAGGGGGAGGGCTGCCGCCATGTAGACTCCTTGGTTGCCGTTTTGTGGGGTCGGGGAATGTAGCTAAATGCAGGCCAAAACGGTAGTTCTGGAGGCCAGCGAGTAAGGAGGCCTTGCTGAGGGGCACACTGCCATGATACAATTGTATCACAATATGGATACACTCGTGACTCGGCTCTGGCGTGCACTCACCGCTCCCCGCAATTCGGTCCCGGTCCCCCCCGGCGGCGTGCGCGTTCTGCCGGCCTATGCTGCACTCGCGCGCTACCACATGAGCAGCATCGAGCTCGATGGGCGACTGCGCACGTTCGTCACGCAGCTCGCCGCCGAACGCAGTCATTGCCGCTGGTGCATCGAACGCGGCCGCCATCTCTGGCGCGAGGCACAACTCCCGGTCGATGCGCTGCACGCGCTTCTGCGCTACGAGAGCAGCGCGCTGTTCTCGAATCGCGAGCGCGCGGCGCTGCGCTTCACCGACGCAGTGACCCAGTACAGTGAGGCACATGGCGGGATGCCGTTGGAGCCGCTCATGCGCGCACGCCAACACTTGAGCGAGCCGGAAATCGCCGCCGTCACGGCCCTGGTCGCCGCGCAGCATTTCTTCAATCCAATCACCGGCACCCTCGGCGCCGATGTGGCTCCGTGGGGTGCACCGGTTGGCTCGTCGATCCGGAATCTCTGGCTGTGAAGGAAGGCCGCTGGTTGTTGCTGATTCATCAGCTTCCGCCAAAGCCCGACTACTTCCGGGTCAAGATTTGGCGACGCTTGCAGGGACTCGGCGCCGTCGCGATCAAGAATTCGGTCTACACCCTGCCCTTCAGCGCCCAGACGAGCGAAGACTTCCAGTGGCTACACAAGGAGATCACGGCCGGCGGCGGAGAGGCGTCGGTGTGCCGGGCGACATTCGTCGATGGACTCACCGATCCACAGATCGAGGAGTTGTTCCGGACGGCGCGGGATGCCGAATACGCGGATCTAACGCGCGCTGCGGAGCAGGTCGAGTCGACGGCCGAGATCGCGCGACTCGAGCGCCGGCTGCGCGACATCACGGCACTCGACCATTTGGGAGCCGGTGGACGTAAAACCGCGGAGGCGGCGATGGCCAAGCTGAAGACTCTCAAGAAGGTCCCCAAGAAACAAACATGGATCACGCGGCCGGATGTGCATGTCGACCGCATCGCGAGCGCCTGGTTGATCAAACGCTTCATCGATCCGAAAGCGCGCTTTGTGTTCGGCGACGCTCGAGAGGGAGCCGTCAGCTTCGACATGTTCGAGGGTGATTACACGCACGAGGGCGATCGCTGCACGTTCGAAACGCTGCTGCAGCGCTTCGGGCTCGAGCAAGACGGCGCGCTCCGCGCCATCGCCGAGATGGTGCACGACGTGGATATGAAAGATGGGAAGTTCGGACGGGACGAGACGCCGGGATTCGAGCGGCTGATCGCCGGGATCGTCAAGCGCCACGCGCGCGACGAGGCGCGCATCGAGCGCGGTACTGAGCTGCTCAACGACCTTTACGAATCAATACAGCCGTCCCCACCAGCGCGATGAGCGCAAAGCTGAACCACTGGATCGCATAGGACAAATGCGGGCCGTCGTCGAATGTGGGCGAGGGCCAACGTCGCGGCAGTCCTCTGGTGGGATCCGGCGACTCGAGCTGAACGACGAACGGGAGAAAACCCGCCACGGCAACGTCGCCACGGCCGCGTGGTGGAATCAACGCAATTCCGGTCGCCGTCGCCGTGTCCGGCTCTCGGTAGAGCGTGTGATCGACGTGAAATGCGTCAGGCGAGGGCACCCAGCCGCGATCGACCAGCACCGCTGACCCGTCGGCCAACCGGAGCGGCGTGACGAGCGCGACGCCCGGGGTTCCTTGAAAACTGCGTCCGGGCCAGGTGCGCTCGGCGGAGAACTCGTAGACCCCCTGTGCCACCACGCGGCGCTGGCGAGCGCTGTCCGCCGTGATGTCGCGACGCACCGGCAGCGGCGGCAGCGCCAGACGCGCCTCGAGCACGGCGTTGCGGGCGCGGCGCTGGTGGAGGCGGTCGAGCTGCCAAAAAGCGGCCCACACGCACAACCCCGCAACGACAACCGCGATGGCGGCGAGGCCTACGTCCCGGCGATGCACAACGCGACCTTCTCGGCGCGCGACAGGCGCCGGATCGCCGCCTCGCGCTTTAAGGCGCTACTGCGATCGGCGATCGTTTCCTGGTAGGCGAGGGTGACGGGAAGCCGCGCGCGGGTGTACGCGCTCGCCTTGCCGCGGCGATGCGATTCGAGGCGCTGCGGCAGATCGTTGGTGATTCCGGTGTACAGGGTGCCGTCGCCGCAACGGAGGAGATAGACGGTCCAGGGCACGCGGCCAGCCGCCAACGCGTCAGGCCAGCTTTGCATCCATCGTAATCTCGACGTTGCCCTGAATCGCCTTCGACAGCGGACAGTTCTTCTTCGCCGTCTCGGCGGCCTGTCTGAAGGTGGCATCGTCGATGCCGGGGACCTTGCCCCGCACTTCCAGGACGCTGCGCGTGACTTTGGGCGCCCCATCCACCGTTTCGAGCGTGACGGCCGCGCGCGTTTCGATGCGGTCCGCGGGATGGCCCGCCTTCTCGAGACCGGCCGAGAGCGCCATGCTGAAGCACCCGGCGTGCGCGGCCGCGAGCAGCTCTTCAGGGTTCGACCCTTTCTTGCCCTCGAAACGCGTGCCGAAGCTGAACGAGCCGCTGAATGCCCCGCTTTGCGCTTTGAAGCTGCCTTTCCCGTCTTTGAGCTTGCCTTCCCAGACCGCGACGGCGTTGCTGGTCGCCATGATCGATTGCTCCGGTGGTTACAGGGGAACGGGGAATCTGGCGAGACACGCGGCGGTTCGCTACGCTTCAAGACCTCTGCGGAGCGCATCTGATGGCGACCAGAAAGAAGCCGCCGGCCAAGAAACAGCCCAAGTCCCGCCCCGGCGCCCGGCGGCAGCCTGAAACGCTGCGCCTGCGCGATATCGCACCCACGTTCACCGCAACCGACCTCCAACGGAGTATCGCCTTCTACCGCGACGTCCTGGGCTTCGTCGTGGGGGAGGAGTGGCGCGACAACGGCACGCTGGAAGGCTGCGAGATGCGTGCCGGAGCGGTGACGTTCTACCTCACTCAGGACGACTTCGCCAAGGGTCGGGACCGCAAGAAGGGGATCGGCTCGCGGCTGACCTGCACGACCGCGCAAGACCTCGACCGTTTCGCCGCCGAGGTCAAGGCACGCGGCGGCGCGCTCGACCAGGAACCGATGGACATGCCGTGGGGTGAGCGTCAGTTCATGATCACCGATCCGGACGGGTTCAAGCTGACCTTCGTGCAAACGCGTTGAGTCTTTCACCCGCCGCGCGGAACGTCCTGCGATCGGTCGCAGCGACGCTCGTTCCGGACGGCGCGGCGGACCTCCACGAACAGGTCACCCAGAAGATCGCATCGCTGCCCCGCACCGCCGATCGCGCCGAGCTCGATCTCCTCCTGCGTCTGCTCGACAGCCGCATCGTCAACCTGCTGACCAGCGGCATCCCAAGACCGTTCACGCGTATGTCACCCGCGCAGCGCGAGCGGTGCCTGCGCGGCTGGGCAACGAGCCGCGTGCCGCAGCGTCGCAAGGCATTTCAAGCGTTGAAGCGGCTGACGACTGTCACGCATTACACCACACCCGGAGCGGCGCGCGCCATCGGATATCCCGGCCCGCTGGGTCCTCCTCCCGCCACCCCGAAGCCGATCCGTCCTGTCGCCATTACGGCGGACAGTACGCTCAGCTGCGACGTAGTCGTCGTCGGCTCTGGCGCCGGCGGTGGCGTGGTCGCGGCCGAGCTGGCCGCCGCCGGGAAGGAGGTCATCGTCCTGGAGAAGGGCGGGTATCGCAACGAGGCGGACTTCACCCACGAGGAGGGGGACGCGCTCGAAACGATGTACGATGCGGGCGGCGTGCTCGCCACGAGCGACCTGGGATTGGTCGTGCTGCAAGGCGCGACACTCGGTGGCGGCACCGTAATCAACTACACGACGAGCTTCCCGACCCCAGAAACCGTCCGGCGGGAGTGGGCGCGAGAACACGGTCTACCGCACTTCGAAAGTGTGGAATACACCCGCTCGCTCGAGGCCGTCGCCCGCCGGCTCGGCGTCAACACGGATCACGCGAAGCCCTCGGGCCGCGACCAGGTGCTCATCAAAGGGCTCGAGCAGATGAAATGGCATCACGGGTTACTGCCGCGCGATGTGCGCGGCTGCCCTCAGGATGATGAATGCGGCTACTGCGGGATGGGATGCCGCCGTGGCGCGAAACAATCGACGTTGATCACCTACCTGCAAGATGCCGCACAGCGCGGCGCGCGCATCGTCGTGAATTGCGATGTGCGCCGGGTCGTGATCGAGCGCGGTGCGGCAACGGGCATCGAGGCGCGGGTCGGACCACGCGCGTTGAGCGTTCGCACCAAAGCAGTCGTCGTGGCCGGAGGGTCCGTGCACTCGCCGGCGTTGCTGCTGCGCTCGGGCGTCACGCTTCCCGCCCTCGGCCGGCATCTCGCGCTACATCCCGCGACCGCGGTCCTCGCTGACATGGAGCGGGACGTGCGGCCCTGGACGGGGACGGTCCAGGCTCATTATTCCGATCAATTCGCCGATCTCGATTCGGGCTATGGGTTCAAGTTCGAGACCGCCCCCGTCCATCCCTCGCTGCAGGCGCTTGCGGCCCCCTGGGAGTCGGCGGCCGGACACCGCGCCCGCATGGCTCGGCTGCCGCAGACCGCGCTCGTCGGCATCTTGTTGCGCGATCGCTTTGGCGGGCGCGTGCGCGTGGACCGCGATGGAGTCGCGGTCGTCGATTACCGGCTCTCGCGCTACGATCGCGTCCATCTCCGGCGCGCCATCACGGCAGCGGCGGAGGTGCTCGAAGCCGCGGTCACCTTCCATCAGATGGCGTCGTGCCGTATGGGCGCGAGCGCGCGCACGTCGGTGGTCGACGCCGAACATCGCGTGTGGGGTATACGAGGCCTGTACGTCGCCGATACGAGTGTCTTTCCCACGGCGTCCGGTGTGAACCCGATGCTCACGGTGATGGCCATTGCCCATCGGGCGGCGGGGATAATTGCGAGCCATCAGCCATCTGCCGTCAGCTGAGGGCAGACGGCTGACGGCCACAGACCAGGAGCTCTGATGTTCGTGTTCCTAGCCATCGCTCTCCAGCAATCGATCGCGGATTCCTCACCGTTCCGCGCGCTGCCGATGCCCGCGCCCACGCCGTCGCGCAGCGTTGCCGGAGCGCCGGGACGGGGTTATTGGCAGCAGCGCGCCGACTACACGCTCGAAGCGACGCTCGACACAGCGACGAACATCCTGCGCGGCAGGGGGCGCATCTACTACGTCAACCGCTCGGCTGATGCGCTCGACCACGTGTGGGTGCAGCTCGACCAGAACCAGTTCGCGCCCGGCTCGATCTCGGCGGTGTTGAATCAGCCGCCGCTACAGTTCGCCGGCGGCGTGGTCTTTGACTTCAGCGGGAAGGGATTCGTCGGCGGGATCACGGTGGATCGCTTTGCGGCGGCGGGCCGCTCGCTTACGACGAAGGTGTTCGGCACGATGATGCGGGTCGAGCTGCCCCGGCCGCTCGCGCCTAATCTCAACATCACATTCGACATCGCGTGGCACTTCCCGATTCCGCCGTATGGCGGCGGCCGCATGGGGCGCGTGGGCTCACGCTTCTACGAGCTCGGCCAGTGGTACCCGCGCATGGCCGTGTACGACGACGTGCATGGCTGGAACACACTGCCCTTCCTGGGCGCGGGCGAGTTCTATCTCGAATTCGGCGATTTCGACGTCAGTCTCACGGTCCCCGCCGGATTCCAGGTCGCGGCGACAGGCGCGCTCGCCAACCCGACCGCGATTCGCACGCCGCAGGAGCGCGCTCGGCTGGCGGGCGCATTTACGTCTCCGGGACAAGTCGTGCAGGTCATCACGCGGCAGGAAGCCATCGCGAGCGCCGCGCGTCCGGTCCCGGGCACACGAACGTGGCGCTTCACCGCGAGCGGCGTCCGCGATTTCGCCTGGGCCGCGGGATCGGGCCTGCGCTGGGACGCGAGCACGTGGGACGGGATCCTGATCCAGACGTTCTATCATCCCGACGCCGCGCCGTGGGAAGAAGCGAACACCATGCTGCGGTTCGCCCTCAGACATTTTTCGGGCGCGCTGGGCCAGTATCCGTGGCCGCAGATCTCGGCGGTGGAGGGGTTGGTCGAGGGGATGGAGTACCCGATGGTGATCTATTGTCCCTCGCTGCAGAAGCGCGAAGACCAGTACTGGGTGCTCATGCACGAGCTCGGCCATCAGTGGTTTCCGATGCAGGTCGGGTCGGATGAGCGGCGCTATCCGTGGATGGACGAAGGCTTCAATACATTCGCCGATTACGACGCCGCCGAGGCGTTCTTCAAGGGCACGGCGTACGGTGATACGGTGCGGCGCGAGCTCCTCAGCGCGTACGCCGCCACCGCGATCCCGGGCAGCGAGCAGCCCATGATCACCAAACCCGACGAGGTACGGCAGCTGTACTGGACCGCGTACCAAAAGCCGGCGCTCATGCTTTCGATCTTGCGCGAAGCCGTCGTGGGCCGCGCGGAATTCGATCGCGCCTTTCGCGAATACGCGCGGCGCTGGAAAGGGAAGCACCCGCAGCCAGCCGATTTCTTTCGGACGATGGGCACGCTCACGGGGCGCGACCTCGACTGGTTCTGGCGCAACTGGATCTACACGACGGCCCGGCTCGACCAAGCGGTTGACTCGGTACGGTCCAGCGCCGACTCTGCTTTCCTTTATTTATCGAATCGCGGTCAGATGGTGCTGCCGGTCACGCTGGAGTTGCGCTATGCGGACGGTTCGACGGAGACCCGCAACCTGCCGGTCGAGATGTGGGACCTTGGCACGCGTTTCACGTATCGTCTCGCGACAGCGAAGCGATTGTCGAGTGTGGTCGTCGATCCGCGACGCATTTATCCTGACGTCGCGCGCGAGAACAACAGTTGGAAGCGCTAGCCGTGTAGGTCAGGGCACCGCGTCTTGATTCGCCACTCGCACGGGCACCGTACTGGCGCGGCCTGACCCGTCGCCGAGCTGGCCGTGGTCGTTCAACCCCCAACAGTAGGCTGTGCCGGCCGTTGTTACGCCGCACGTGTGGTGGAGGCCGCTCGTGAGCGCCGCGAAGCTCAGGCTGCCGGACACAGGTACGGGAACCAGACTACAGGGCTGGCTTCCCGCGTTCGATGTCTGGCACACGGCAAGTGCCGTGCTCGTGCCGAGCTGCCCGCTGTCGCCGCTACCCCAACAAAAGGCCTCGTTGCTACTCGTGAGGCCGCAGGTATGTGTGGCCCCCGCGGAGATCGCCACGAACGTATGGCCGCCGCGGACGAGATCGGGCGTGTTGGAGCCGTTCGCACTGTCGCCGAGCTGTCCGAAGTCGCCCCGTCCCCAGCAATATGCGTCCCCGCCGGCGGTGAGCCCGCACGAATGATACGACCCGGCGGTCACCGCCACGAACTTGAGCCCACCTTGCACCGCCACCGGCCCCGCGGTGTCAGCCGTCGTACCGTCGCCGAGTTGGCCGTTCGCATTGCGTCCCCAGCAGAATGCGCTCGAGTCCGCCGCGATACCGCACGAGTGCCAGGTCCCGGTGTACACGAAGAGCAGTCTCAACCCACCTGCCACCGGCACCGGTGTGCGCCGGTCGGTGCGACTCAGATCTCCGATCTGGCCGAATGCGTTCCAACCCCAGCAGCGGGCCGTGCTGTCCGCGGCGATGCCGCAGCTGAAGGAGCCTCCGGCCGAGATGTGACGCAGCGTGACCCCGCCGGCGACGTCCGTGGGGACGAGCGAACGGTTCGTGGCGGCACCGGAGCCCAGTTGGCCGCTCAGGTTGAGCCCCCAGCAGTGCCCGGCACCGGAGCTTGTACGCCCACACGTATGAGCGCCACCACCCGAAAGGAGAGCGAACCGGACCGGCGTCGCCACCAGGACCGGGCGCGGCCGATCGCCCAGAGATCCGTCCCCGATCTCACCATCGGCATTCCAGCCCCAGCAAAACGCCACCCCGCTTACGGTTAGGCCGCAACTATGCAGCGTGCCCGCCGCGACAGCCGCGAACGGTTCGGTGACTGGATCCGACGGGACGAGGGGCTCTGCGCCGCACGCCAGAAGCACGGCAACGGCCGCGGTCCACACACCAAGGGGACGAACACGAACGACACGAGTCATCACTCGGCAATCTAGCTCGCTCCTTCGGTGTATGACCACATCGGAACAGCGAACGACGTTACCCCGATCAGCCACATCTAGCGCCTACTTTCCAGGGAGGCCGCCCATGCTCTGGTCCAAGGTGCTGACGCCCTCGTTTCTCCTGCTACCTGTCGTACTCGCGGGCGCAGCGCCGCTTTCCGCACAGACGGGCACGATCCGCGGTGAGATCCGCGAAGCGAGCGCACAGAATCCGATTGTCGGGGCTCAAATTCTCGTTGTTGGAACGCGGCTCGGTGCAGTGTCAGATCAGCAAGGCAACTACACGCTAACCAACGTGCCCCTGGGACGAGTCACAGTCCGGGTCCGCATGCTCGGCTACTCGAGCATGAGCTCGGCGGTGGACGTCTCTTCGGATGCCCCGGCGACACTCAACTTCGCGCTTAGTCCGTCAGTCATCACGCTCGAGGAAGTCGTGGTCACGGGCACGGGCGGTGCGGTCGAGAAGAAACAGCTCGGCAATACAATCGCGACCATTGACTCGAACGTGATCAAGAACGCACCAGTCCAGAGCTTCTCCGAGGCGATCGCGGCGCGCGAGCCAGGTGTGCAGGTGCTGCCGTCTTCAGGCCTCGTGGGCGAGGGCGCCCGTATTCGCATTCGCGGCAATGCGAGCCTCAGTCAGAACAACGAGCCCGTGGTGTACGTGGACGGAGTGCGCGTGGACAACGGCGGCGGGTTCACCATCGCCGGCGCGGGTGGCGGCGGCACTCCATCTCGGCTCGACGACATCAATTCGGAAACGATCGAGCGTGTGGAGATCCTGAAGGGCGCGGCGGCCGCCACGCTGTACGGCAGCGAAGCCAACGCTGGCGTGATCCAGGTTTTTACCAAGCGCGGCACGGCGGGGCCACCGAAGTTCAGCTTCCGAATGGACCAGGGCATCTCCCGCTCACCCCAGGGCGCGTTCAAGCCGCTGGCGGGATTCGCGCGCTATGCCGACACCACGTCGTGCATCGCCGATGCCGCCGTGTTCGGTAGGACCGTGACGGCCCAGAGGACCGCGTGTCGTTCCACCATCGGCGTCGCGGACCGATTGAGCGCGATCTACGGGCGCACCATTACGCCGTTCCAGGTGTTCGAGAGCGACTACATCAACGATTTCTTCGACACCGGTTACTACTCGAACTATTCTGCAAACGTGAGTGGCGGCGGTCCGACGGTGATCTACAACGTCGCCGCGCGCCTCAATCGCGAGGACGGGCCCTTCACCGTCAACCGGGTAGACCGCGCGGCGCTCGCGAACGATGTCAATCGCAAGACCTTCGGCTCAGCGAGCATCGTCCTGTTCCCGCGCCAGCGGCTCCAGCTCCGTGCCACCGCGATGTTCACCGATGTGCATCACGAGACACCGAACAACGGCAACAACATTTACGGCGTGCTCTCGTCGGCCCAAAACTCGAAGCCGGAGCAATCCGACTGCGAAGAGTCCCGGAAGCTCGGTCTCGGTGGCGCGTTCGGCCAAGACCCGGCCCGGCCCGACCGTTGCGCCGGACCGGGCGACCCCTCGGGGTCGGGAGCGTTCATCACGCCGCGCGAGGCAGCCTACCAGAAGGTCGCGCAGGGCGCCGAGCACTTTAACGGCAGCCTGAACGTGAACTACCAGGCGGTGCCGACGGTGAAGCTCGATCTGACACTCGGGATGGATGTCACGAACGCCAACGACTTCGAGCTGCTGCCGTTCCGCTACAACGTGGACAACTACACCACGAACGAGATCCTGGGGCGGAGAACGGTGGGCAACCGGAACAACCGCCAGTTTACGCTCGACGGCAAGGCAACCTGGTCGGACCGGTTCAGCCAGTTCACGTCCAACTTCGTCGTGGGCACACAGGGTTTCGTGACGCGGGAGCAGGACAAGGGCGGGTTCGGACGTGACTTCCCCGGTCCCGGTATCGAGATCGCGGGAGCCGGCGCGATTCGGCAGATCCAAGACACCTTCCTCTCGATCGTGAACCTCGGCGCGATGGCGCAGGAGCAGGTCGGCTACCATGACTGGGCATTCCTGACGCTGGGTGCCCGCTGGGATCGCAACAGTGCCTTCGGTGAGTCGAGCCCCTGGGCATTCTATCCCAAGGTGAGCGTGTCGCTCGTCCCCAGCGACCTGCCGAGCTGGCACGTGCCGCAGATTTCCAGCCTACGACTCCGTGCGGCGGTCGGGCGGTCCGGTCAGCAACCCGGCGCCTTCGACAAGTTCACGACTTACGCGTCGCTCCCTTCGGAGCTCGGACCTGGTTTTCAGCCGTCCAACCTTGGCAACGATTCGCTCAAGCCGGAGGTGTCCACCGAGCGTGAGCTGGGTGCTGAAGTCGGGCTGCTCCAAAACCGACTCGGGCTCGATGTGACGTGGTGGCTGCGGAACACCGTGGACGCTCTCGTGCAAAAGCAGTTCCCCGCAACGGCGGGCTTCACCAGCCCGCAGCTCGTGAACATTGGGTGGCTCCAGGGTCAGGGCTGGGACTTCAAGGTCAACGCGCTGGTAGTCGACCGGGCCAACTTGTCGGTGAACGTCTTTGCGAACGCCGCCTTCCTATCGCAGAAGATCATGAGCATGGGAGGCGCGGCACCGATCAAGGTCGGCGGCAGCTACCCACGCTACCGCAACTTCTTGCGCGGCCCGGACACGCTGTACTCTGCCCCTGGGGTCATCGACGAGATTCGGTACTACGCCCCGGGCTCCCTGCTCGGCGCGGCACTGATTCCCACGTGTTCCGGGGGGCCCATCTATCGCGGTGGACCGAACGTCGGCCAGGCCCGCCCGTGCTACACTCCCGGGTCAACGGTCCCTTACGACACCGACAGGAACGGTCAGCCGGACACGGAGTCCCGGCTGCAGTTCTACATCGATTCCCTGCGAACGGCGCGCAACCCGAACCCCCTGGACGCGTTGAATCCCATGTTCGACGACGAGGACGGGGACAAGGACGTGCTGGACAATTATCTGGGAAAGCCGGAGCCCGACTGGCAGGGTGCGTTCGGCGCCAATATCACCTTGCGACGCAACTTGCAGATCAACGTCCTGTTCGAGTACAAGGCCGGAAACTACACCATTACGAACTTGACTGACGCGTTCCGGAAGTCGAGCCCCACGATCGGACGCAATGTCCGCGGTGCGGCGGAGATCGAAGCGACCCTGCTGAATCCGGCCTCGACACCGGTCCAGCGGCAAGCGGCGGCAATGGCGTGGGCTAGAAAGTACAAGGCGCTTTCGCCTTACGACGGGTTGAACCAGAACGAGAGCGGCGACTTCTTGCGCTGGCGCGAGCTCGGCATCACCTACTTGGTGCCGTCGTCGATCGCCCGGCGATTCGGCGTGGATAACCTGGCCGTCAGCCTGACCGGCCGGAACATCAGACTGTGGACCGGCTACACCGGGATTGATCCGGAGGAGAACACGATCGGTCGCGGCGGCGGTGGCCAGCTGGACAATAACTACCTGGACGCGGTGGACGGCTGGGGTCTGCCGCTCCCGACCAGCTGGACGTTTTCAGTGCGGTTCGGCTTCTAACCGGGTGCCCCAAGGAGGAATGATGCCATGATGCGTATCGCCATTGCTGGGCGTCGGCCCCGGCGGGGTGCCCCGCTCACCGCGGTCGGCCTGATGCTGTGCGTGACCGCGTGCAGCGGTCTGCTCGACGTCGATAATCCAAACAGTGTGCCGGCATCCGAGATTCACAATCCGCGGAGCGCCGCAGCGCTGCTCAGCGGCGTGCATTCCAGCGTGAGCCGGGCGATCAACGCCGTCACGCTCGTCGAGGCGACCGCGTCCGATGAGCTCGACTGGGTTGGGTCGCGGGACGCGTGGCGTGCTCTCGACGCCGGCAACCTGTCCGACCCATTCAACGAGTTCACGGACGCGGCCTTCCCCACGCTCGGCCAGGCCCGGTGGTTCGCGGACGAAGCCATTACGGTCATGAATGAACACCGCGCAGCGGGAAGGTTGGCGCCAGGCAACGTCGACCCGGTCCTGTACCCACGCGCGTACCTGTACGGCGCGCTGGCGTATGTGACTATCGCGGACTTGTTCGATCGCTGGGCCTTCTCAGACGTCGGGGCGCCGGCGCCCGCAATCGCGCCGGCGAACATGCGGCAGGTGTACGACACGGCGATCGTGTATCTCGACCGCGGAATCCAGTACGCCGACTCGCTCAATACCGCTGGCAGTACTGCCGTTCGACCGTGGCGGCTGGCGCTGTATGCTTTACGCGCCCGGGCGAAGCACGCGCGCGCTATTTGGGACATGATCGGACCGGTGCCCGACGCCCCGGCTAACATTACCAACGGCGGCCTGGCGAGCGACGGGGGCGCCGTCGCGGACGCGCAGGCCGCGATTGCACAAGCCCTGGCGACGTCCAGCCTGGGGCCCGACTGGAAGCTCACGTTCGCGTACAGTGCGACCACTATCGGCGGCGATTTCGGCACCTGGGTGAACGATCGCACGGAAATGCGGCTCGGCGATGCCTACGTGTTCGGAAGTGCCAGCAACAAGACGTGGGACAGCACTCGAGTACTCGATCCGATCACCGCACAGCGGGATCCGGTACTCAATACTACTGCGACGGCGTTTAAAGCCGGGTCCGTGTACCCGACCTTCACCGCGCTTTCTGTGCGGGAAGCACGTCTCATCGTGGCGGAAGGCGCGCTTGCTGCCGGTGATACGACAACGTTCGCGACGCAGATCAACACACTACGGGCGCTCAACACGCTGCCCGCCTGGAATCAGGCAACGCCGCAAATCCGCGCCGACAGCCTGCTGTGGTACGAGCGGCAGGTCAACCTATACCTGCAAGGGCGGCGGCTCGCCGACATGTACCGGTTCGGCATCCGCGCAGCGAAGTGGCAACTGAGCTCCGAGGCTGTCACACAGCCGGGACGGTTCCTGCCGATCACGGCACGCGAGTGCCTGTCCAACCCGCTGATCGGCGGGGCTGCCTGCCGCATTTAGCCGGCAGCGCCGTCCGTGGAAGAATTGAGGGCCGGTCGCGAGGCCGGCCCTCACCTACTCAGCGGCTCTAGTTCTTGTCGGATGGCGGTGTCGGGCCACCCCCTCCGCCGAGTGCCCGCTTCACCCCGGCGAATAGTGACGCAGCCAGACCAGCCGTCACGAGCCCCACCAAGCCGCTGCGGACCGGCGAAAGACGCCGCACTTCGAGCGACGCGAGGTCCGCCTTGGTGAAATACACCGCGCCTCCGTTCGCCGCAAAGTCGGAGCCCTCCCGCGTGCGCACCCAGCTCCCTGAGATCACCAAGGAATCTGCATTCGTCCGGTACACCAGGCCCTCGATACGGTCCACATTCTGCACTGTTATTTGCCCAAGCGACACACTAATCGGGGTTGCGAGCGTGGCCCGGACCTCGGTCCCAGGGACGGGCGCGGGCCGCTGGAGCGGCTGGTAGGAGAAGCACGCCGCGGAAAGCCCAGCCGTCGCAGCCACTGTGGGGATACGCCAGGAGACCATGAACGGAGCATACTCACGAGGGTGAGCCGTCGCCAGACCCTACCTCTAGTGCAGGCGCCGGTCCCCGAACTGCTTCACAAGCTCACTCAGCACCGCTTTCGCGTCGCCGAATAGCATCCACGTGCGGCGGGCGTTGAGCCGCGGTCGAGATGTAAAGGGTAGAGAACAGGAAGAGGTGTAAGGAAAAAGTAGGGGCGCAGCATGCTGCGCCCCTACGCTGTTTGCAGCCCATTGCGGCCCTATTTGTCCGGCCGATTCTCGTCGTCCACAATTTCGTCCACGGGATCCTGACCGCCTCCCGGCCCCCAGCCTTTCTTCCCGGGATGATCCGGAATCGAAATCGCCACCTCTCCCACGTTGTTCGCGTAATTCGATTCGAGCAGCGCGTGACACAATCCAGTGGCGGGATCGAGGAACCGACAGGGATTCTCGCGGCTCGCCACATAGCCGGGGTTCACCTCGATTCGGATGATGTAATCGCCGGGCGGAATGACAGCTTGCCCATCGGCCCCATCCAGCACGAAATACTGTCCGCCCAGCCATTTCACGTAAGTATCAGCGTAATACACGCTGATCCCTTGATTGCCGGGAACCTCCGGCAGTCCCAAGTCGGGCCGGGCGGGCCGGCCGCACGCCCTGTAGTACCACGGCTTGATGCCCCCATCGTTCACGTTATACGGTGTGATATCGAGCATACAAAAGCCGCGCTTGGCCGAGATCCACGACTGGGAGCGGTCGGCCGACAGCAGTGAGTACGTGGCGTAGTTGCGGAAGTGATAATGCCGATGGCAGGCATTGTTCTCAAATAACCCGTCGGAATCGCTGCCGTCGCCGTCCCCGTTGGGATCCCAGTGACGGTTCGGATCACCGACGTAGACGTCGGCGGTGCCAATGTTGGGAGTCGTAACGGTAAACCGAAGCACGCGATGCTTCCCCGCAGGAACGCCTCCCTCCTGCAACGTACAGAATGACTCCTTGAGCTCCTGATCGTAGACGACCCATGAGGTCGCGAGCGCTTTTGAATCAACGATCAGATCGGGAGTGCCTTCGAGGTCCTGCGTGTGATCGAACCGCGGGCCTGACGTAGCCAACGGCCGGTCCGCAGACATACATGCCGCAATCGATAGCCCGGCGGCGAGGATGGGAATAAACGTCTGACGCATGAGCCGCCTCCGTTTTGAAGAAGTAGAAAACGTGAAGCGTCGGTTTGAATGTCGCAAGGCCGTGGCTCAATGAATGCCGCTCCCCCCAAACTGCTTCACAAGATCGCCGAGCACCGCCTTCGCGTCCCCGAACAGCATCCACGTGTTGTCCTGGACGTACAGCTCATTGTCGATGCCGGCGAAACCGGGTTTCTTGCTGCGCTTCACTGCGAGGACGGTCTTCGCTTTGTCGGCGTCGATGATCGGCATGCCGTAGATCGGCGTGCCTTTGTTGTAACGCGCGGCAGGATTGACCACGTCGTTGGCGCCGAGCACGAGCGCGACGTCGGTCTGCGGCATCTCGGGGTTGATCTCGTCCATTTCGACGAGCGCGGAGTAGGGAATATTCGCCTCGGCGAGCAGCACGTTCATGTGTCCCGGCATTCGGCCCGCCACCGGATGAATCGCGAACTTGACCGTGACACCGCGTTTGGTGAGCGCATCGTACAACTCGCGCACCTTGTGCTGCGCCTGAGCCACGGCCATCCCGTATCCCGGAATGATGACGACGGTGCGCGCCTGCTCGAGCAGCTGCGCGGCTCCCTC
>QHUF01000253.1 GCA_003221075.1 Gemmatimonadota bacterium | reverse complement strand
CCGTCTTTCACGACGGCCGCGGGATTGAACGTGGCGTAGGCTTCCCACGCGACGGCGGGATTCGGGGTGATGACCGGATTGACCTCGGGCGGCTTGGTAAACGGTCCGAACATCCACGACTGCTGGTGGAAAGGCCTGCCGAGGACGGCGAGCAGGGCGCAGGTACCGAGGACCGACCTCAGGGGATTTGGACCGAGCGCGACCGGCGCGCGATCACCGCGGTGAGCGGGACGCCGATGAGCATCAGCAACCACGCAACAATCGGAACAGCGACGTAGATAGCTGCGCGCTTCGCGTGCGCCGGCCCCAACGCGTCACGAGCATAGAGTGTCAGCGAGGCGATCGCGATCACGATGATCACGACATCCAGCGCCGCGCGCGTTGCCGACGACCATCGGCTCGATATCCGACTCGCGAGCGCGAACCCAAAGAACGGCGCAAACACCCAGCCCGCTATCAAGACCATGACCAGGGGCAAATTGTTATTGCGGCCGGCGTAGAGCGTCAGCGCGACCGAGCCCACTGCTCCGACCACTGCGGCGACCTGGGCGGTCCCGTGCAAGCGGTCGCTCATCGCGTCACTGCACGCCGATGATGCGGAGCAGCCAGCCGGCCAGCGCTCCGCCCACGAGTGGCCCCACGATCGGGATCGATGCGTAGTCCCAGTCCGAGGAGCCTTTTCCGGCGACCGGCAGCAGGGCGTGGGCGATCCGCGGGCCCAGGTCGCGCGCCGGGTTGATGGCATAGCCGGTCGTGCCGCCGAGCGAGAGGCCGATGCCCCAGACCAGGCTGCCGACGAGATACGCGCCGAGCCCGGCGGCGGGACCGGTCGCGGCCACGGCCTTCGAAAAAATCGCCCCGACGACGAAGACGAGGACGAACGTACCGATCACTTCGCTCAGCAGGTTCGGGACGAGCTGGCGGATGGCGGGCGCGGTACAGAAGCAGGCGCGCTTCAAGGAAGCGTCCGGTGTTTCTTTCCAGTGCGGCAGGTAGTGGACCCATACCAGCGCAGCACCGGCAATGGCGCCGAGCAGCTGGGCCACGAGATAGGGGGCGACTTTCGAGAAGTCGCCGGCGCGCGCGGCAAATCCCAGTGTCACGGCGGGATTCAGGTGTGCATCGCTCGAGCCGCACGCGATCGCAGTAAAGACGCCGGCCATCACCGCAAATGCCCATCCGGCGGTGATCACGATCCAGCCGCTCCCCTCGGCCTTCGATCGTTTCAGGAGCACGCCGGCGACGACGCCGTTGCCCAGCAGGATGAGGATCATCGTGCCGAGAAACTCGCCCAGCAGAGGTGAGGTCATGTAAGGATGAACTCCTTTAGCGACATAATCTGAATGCCCCAATCCGAGTCGAATAGGTCGCCGCGTCTTTCTTGAGGTAATCGCCCACATACCAGATCGTGCAGTCGTCGGTGGGATCGATGGCCGTCTGGCTGTAATCTTCCCACCGCATCGTGTTGACCTGCGGGGCCTGGCCTTCGGCGAGAACCGCCTCGTGCAGCGTGAGCACGCCGAGCGGGTCGCCGACCAGGCGCCCGGCGAATCGCTGCCCCGCATGGTTGGGCGTGCCACCGAACGAGTATCCGATGCCGATGTTGCCCTGACTGTCGATGGCCGGGCTCGCCATCCAGCGATAGAAGCCATCCGGTGCGTAAGTGCCCTGCTGCCGAAGACGCAGACCGCGGTCCGGGGAGATCGTGAACTCGTACCAGCGCACGCCGCCGCCGAACACCGCCGTGTTGACCGAGTGCACCGCGACGATCGACTCCCGCCCGTTGACGTTGCGGTACACCACCCGCGCCATGAGCTTGTCGCCCTGCGCGTCGAGATGCTGGTCGGTTCCCGGCTGGCGCACGCAGGTCGTCAGCTGGCCGTCGCAGAGATAATGGTAAGGCGCGACTGCAATCTTCTCCGGCCCGGTGAGTCGCGAGTTCGAGGGGTCGGTCCAATCGACGGAGAATAGCCAGGCGTAAATGCCGTCGTCAGCGAAGATGCCGTGCAGCTGTGTGCCCCCGGCCGCGAGTACGACGTTAGGGGCGCCCGCCGGCGGCAACGCCTTGCCGTCGAGATCGGCGTTGTTCAGAAAATTCACGCCATCGACGATCATGCACTGCTCGGTCGCCGCTTCGCCGAGCAGCATGTGGCGGCGATCGACGGCGCAGGTGTGCTTCTGAATGACATCGTCGCCCGTGCTCGTCGGCACGTAGTATCCGTCCGGCCACACCGCCGGACGGGGATAATCGGGAAAGAGGGGCCGCAGGAATTCGTAGCGATAGTACGAGCCGAGCGGATCGGCCGTCGTGCTCATCGCATAGCACATGGAGTACGGACCCTTCTCCTCAGGCGGACGGAGCGGACGGGGTCGCGGCGTCGTGTCAGGCCGCTCGGGAGTTGACGGGGGCACGGGCGGCGGCACGAACAACGGCGCCGCGGCCCCGGGTTGATCCGGCACCCCGGGCGGACTCACATAGGCACGGTCTGACGCCTTCCACACCGGCGGTTGATCCGGCCGCTCTTTGCCCCGCGTAAACACCGGCATCACGATGAGCCAGCGATCGGCAAGTTGATCGTAGCGGACGACCGCGTCGCCGTTGTTGTGCGCTTCGCACGCCCCGCCGAAGCCTTTGAACAACGTGTTCGTCGGCACAGGGCCGTAGACGATCTCGCCGTTCTTCCGGAAGAGCGCCATGCGAGTGTTGACGATCTGGAAGACGTAGTCGCGTCCCACGGCCAGCGAGTTGTCCGAGGGATTGCGCGCTTCCCAACGGCCGTGCGGACCCTGGAGCCCGACGCCGAGGCCGTCGAAGCTTGCGACCAGCGTGGCCGGCGGCCGGCTCCCCTGCTCCGTCTGCTCGACTCCTGCGCGCTGTGAGACAGGGGTTCGAGGAATTCGCGCACAACCCGCCATTATGACCGCACAGAGACCCGTTCGTACGTTCACCTAAGAGCACCGGCAACGCTGACCGAACGCATGACGGACTCCTTACCTGGCCGAAAGTAGGGACGAAAACGCGGGGAATTCCCGCACCAGAAACTGCGTCCAGGCAGAGCCTGAAGCACGGCCGCCCGGTTGACGAATCGAGAATCCGGTCAGCGCCGCCGGCACCGCGCCGCTGAACTGTTCGATTCGAAATCCGCGGCGCTGAACAGCGAAGTCGGCCAGGAGATCCCCTTGCGTGGTTGCGATCAGAACGGGGAAGAAATACAACGCATCACAGCGATTCCCGCCAAATGTGGCCGCGACGGCCGAATCGGCGGGCGCCAACCGGCCGCAGCTATACACGACGACCGGCAACTCCGTCTCGGCGCCCGACGCGCTGCGAAAATACAGACGAGCGAGGGGCAGCTCGGCGCTGTCTTGCGCCACGACCGTCACGACGATCGCGCCATAGCCGTTGAGCGCTTCGTACTCCGCTGGACTGCTCGGATACCCGATGTTGTAAACCGCGATCCGCGGAATGGGGGCGTACCGACGGTACTGACTCGCGGCCCCGCGCAGACGATCGGTCATCTCGGCGTCCGTCGCGGGATTGCGGCTCCAGCCCTGCTTCACCTCGACGTGGGTCACGCCCTGACCAGGAACGATCGCGGGGATCACTGTCGCTGCCAGGAGCCAGACCACTGCGATAGGCAGGCGCGATCGAGTAGCCATTCCCCAGCTCCCTTTGTGTCTAGATCAGCATCACGATAGCGGTGACGACGACCGCAACGAGCACCGACTTCACGTGGACTCCGCGCGCCTGACTTCTTACCCGCGCCAGCTCCGCAGGATCGGTGATCGGCTCGGATCCTGTGTCCATATCGCGCCGACCGCGCGACGCCAGCCGCACTCACGTCTTATCGAGCGCTTGAAAGATTCCCAGCGCGCCGATCCACACCGGCACAAACAGCGCTACCCGCCAGGGGCGCGCTGCATCGACGACGACGAGCAAGAGACCGAGGAGCACTGCGGCGCCGAACGAGACAACACCAAACGTCAGGCGCTGTCGTTGACCGCGTGGACCGATGTTGGGGGTCTTCACTACTTCAACGTTTGGCGATCTCGAGCCTGCGTCAAGAGTTCGCTGGGACCTTCACGCTTTTCACGAGGAGCCAGAATGTCAACGCGCCTTCGCCCAGGATCGCCACGGGAATGACGAACGGCGCCAGATGAGCCCCGAGCGCCGGCGCCAGGAAGTTCGTGAACGAGTTGATGACGTAGCTCGCGCCTCCGAGCAACAGCAGGACACCCAAAGCCCGCGGAATCAATGTCGACCGAGTGATCAGATATCCGATCGAGATGATCTGAGCACCGAAAAAGACCATCTCGATGTAGAAGCCCTGCGCCGGCGGGTCGGACTGAACGAGCTCGAGCGCCGCTCCGCTGGCGACACCGGCGAGCCCGCAGAATGCCGAGAAGAGGGCAATGCTGGTGTCCACCGGCTTGAATAACTGGTAGAGCAGAACCGTCACACCCAGATAGCAGACAGCACCGAATTGATTGGCCGCAAACGCCAGACGGGGCATCCCGGACTTCGTGGCGACGCTAATCACACTCACGACTATGACGACGAGCCAGAGCACGCCCGCGAGCCTCGCGGTACGGCGTGGGTCGTTCATCCGACCTCCGGAGTTGCGACGCCTTTGACGATGAGCCAGCCTGCGAAGACCAGCTCAAAGACGAGGATTGGCAGCCACATGAGCTGCGTGACGAGTGCCGGCAGCAGCTCCAGGACCTGCAGTGGCAGGCCTATCGCAATCAGGCCAGATGCGACCACGCCGAGCGCAGCAAGCCACGCAGGAACCATGCGACCTCGCAAGAGCAGCCAGGAGAACAGCGTGCTGCCGACGGCGAAGAAGATCGCGCTGATGAGCCAGGGCTGGTTGAGAACGAACGCGGCAACGGCCCCGGCCCCCGCGGGGTCCGGTGAATTGGTCCCCGCGGTCGTGGCGATCGCGAGCAGCGCCAGCGTAGCTGGAGTCGAGGCGGCGCCAACTATCCCCTCGGCGGCCCGGCACGTGAGGGCCAACATGGCGAGATCGCGATCCTGCTCGCACGTGAGCGCGTACAGCGTCACCGCAAGCACGAGCGCGCAGAGGCAACCGATCAGCGAGAGCACCGCGGCGAGGCGCACGTCGGTCGCATGCACGGCCATGCTCGCGAGCTTGGCGGCCATGCCGTCACCGCTCGTGGCTCGATTGGACAGCTGCATGCTGGTAAGGCCGACGGCGATATAGAGGAGGTACGCGATTCCGGCGATCCGCGCGTTGCGTCTGCGAGTCACGTCAGCTCCGGCCCAGGGGTATAGGCCCTACGCGGACCGATGTTGCGGGATTCACCGAAATGCCGCCAAACTAGGACCATGGAAGATCGAGGCGTTACCCGCCGCAGCTTCGTACAACAGTCCGCACTGGCAGCGGTCACGACGCTCCCCCTCGCCACGACGCCCGCCGACTCCGCCTCGGCCAATCTCAAGATCGTCTGTGTCGGCGCGCATCCCGACGATCCCGAGTCTGGTTGTGGCGGCACTCTGGCGCGGTACGCGGCGCTGGGCCATGTCGTGACGATCGTCTATCTCACCAGAGGCGAGCGCGGTATCGACGGAAAGTCGCTGGACGAAGCGGCGCGGATTCGTAGCGCGGAATGTGAAGCCGCGTGTCGCATCATCGGTGCGAAGCCCGCCTTCTTTGGCCAGATCGACGGCGCGACCGAAGTCACGCGCGCGCAGGTGGACGCCATGCAGCGACTGCTCGCTGCGCAGGCGCCCGACGTGCTGTTCACACACTGGCCGGTCGACACGCACATGGATCATCAGGTCGCGAGCATACTCACGATTCGCGCCTGGATGGCGGGAGGCTCGCGCCCCCCGCTGCTCTACTTCTTCGAAGTCAACGCCGGCAGTCAGACTGAAGGGTTCTTCCCCAATACCTATGTCGACGTCTCGCCGGTCCTGGACCAGAAGAAACGGGCCCTGTTCGCGCACGTCAGTCAGGACGGCCAGGGGATTTGGCGCGAGCATCATGAGGTCATGGCAGCCTGGCGCGGCCGGGAGGTCGGCATCGCTGCCGCCGAAGCGTTCGTGCATCTTAACCGCGATCAAACCAACAACCTGCCCGGCCTATGAAAAAATCTATCGGCGACAACATGATCCCGAAGGACTGGGGATTGGAGCGCGGCCTCGAGCTCGTGAAGCGCGCCGGGTTCGACGGCATCGAGCTGTGGCTGGGGGATGTCCCGTGGTTTCAGATGACCACCACCGACGCGCAAGTGCGGGAGCTGCGGCGGAAAGTCGAAAGCGCGGGTCTCGTTGTCTCCAACGTCTCGACCGGATTGCACTGGGCAACGCCGCTGTCCGCACGCGATCCCGGCGTCCGGGCCCAGGCCGCGCGCATCGTGGAGCGCCAAATCGAGACCGCGGGACTGCTCGGCACCGACGCGATCCTGGTCGTCGCGGGGCTCGTGACGGAAGAAGTGCCGTACAATGAGGTCTATCAGCGCTGCGTCGATGCGCTGAAGCCGCTGGGTGAGAAAGCCGCCCGCGCGGGCGTCAAACTCGGATGCGAGAACTGCAACTCGGAGCACCGCTTCCTTATCAGCCCGCGGGAGTTCTGGCAGTTCCTGAACGACGTGAACAGTCCCGCAGTCGGCATTCACCTCGACGTGGGCAACATCCACGACACGGGATTTGCCGAGCAGTGGATCGAGATCCACGGGCCGCGGATCACCCGCATTCATTTGAAGGACGTGCTGAAGCATCGCGGCCGCAGCGGCGATCAGAGCGTCTATACGAATCTGTTCCTGGGTGACAACAACTGGCCCGCGATCCGCGCCGCCATGACCAAGGTGGGTTATGACGGCTGGCTCATCGCGGAGATGGAGGCGCGCTACCGGTACGCGCCCGACCAGCAGTTCTACGACACGAGCCAGGCCATGGACCGGCTGATCTCGGGGAGGCTCTGATGGACATCACGCGGCGCGAGTTTCTCGGCTACACCGCGGGTGCGATGAGTGTGGTGGGAGCGCCCTTGCCGCACTGGACAGCGCCGAGTGTTGCGGAACGGAGGCTGAAGAAATGGCGGGTCTTTTGCTCGGACCAGGACGTTCTTCCCGAGTCTTCGGCCGGGTATCGCGCCGTGCTTCCACAGCGGCGGTGGCGATTTGAGCCCTGGGAGCAATCAGATCCCCTGAGCCATTGCTCACTGGTTATCATGTCCAGCGTGTTCCTTCTGCCCGAGAAGATCGCTGAGCGCTTAAGGATGTGCTTGCAGCGCGGAACGACTGTGATCATCGAATCGGCCGCGGGCTTCGCCAGCCATCTGGGATTTCGAAAGCACCGCCGCTCGTTGCGCGAAGGCCTCGGGCTGCGTGTCGCGGCTCCTGTGAATCTCTGGTCACCGCCGAGAGCGACGCCATACGTCGATTACACGTGGCCGATCCGGACGCGAGTTCGCGATTTCACCCGTCTGGTACCACCGGCCAACCAGCCGGGACAGATCATCGCATGGGCGGGCGATTTACCCGTGGCGCTCAGGCAGCGAGTAGGACCGGGAACACTCATCTATATCGGCTCGCCGCTCGGTCCTGCACTCTTGATAGGTGACCCCGAAGCGATACGCTGGCTGTACGCGGTCGCCCTTTCGGCGTGATCGCGGTTTTCGCGCTCTGCCTCGCGGCGGTTCAACATCCGACGCACCCGGTCCTTGTCTGGGGTGGTGACGCAGAAGGCGGGGCACCGTTCGTCGAGGCCGACCCGCGGGATCCGTCCCGGGTGCGCGGGTTCGACGTAGAAGTGGCTGAGCGCATCGCGCACGGACTGGGCGGCGACAGAAGCGCGCAGTTTCTCCAGGTCCAATGGTCGAACATCGACCAGTCGGTGGAGCGCGGCGACTTCACGCTCGGGCTCTCCGGTGTCGAGGACACCCCGGCGCGGCGGGCGCGCCATGCCGTCACCCTGTCCTACTTTGAATTCCGCGAAGTGCTCGCCGTGCGACCGGCAGACGCCGCGAACATCCACGGTCTGGAAGGGTTCTTCCCCAATACCTATGTCGACATCTCGCCGGTGCTAGACCAGAAGAAACGGGCCCAGTTCGCGCACGTCAGTCAGGACGGCCAGGGGATTTGGCGCGAGCATCATGAGGTCATGGCAGCCTGGCGCGGCCGGGAGGTCGGCATCGCTGCCGCCGAAGCGTTCGTGCATCTCAACCGCGATCAGGCCAGCTACCTGCCCGGACTATGAGGGCTGCGGAGCGTCAGGCCTCGCTTTCAGGGATCGCGCGATTACGCCGATGCCGCCCGCGAGCAGTCCCAGCATAATGAGGGTGTCGAACAGGGAGGTGGAAGCAAAATAGATGTGCATGTTGCCGATGATGCCGGCGAAAATGATCAGTGCGCCGATTCCGGTGAGGATCCAGCCCCCCACCGCTTGCCCGTCGAAAAAGAGCCAGCCGATTCCGATCAGGAGCGGCAGCAGGGATAGCCCGAAGGCGCTATAGCCCCAGAGGACCCAGGCGCCGCTCCCCACGGTGACGCGCGTGAGTAGCAGGTAGGCGCCGACCACCACCATACCGAGACCCAAGAAAAAAGTGCCGACGCCACCCGGTGTACCACCAGCTCCTTGCATGCGTCCTCCTAGCGGACGAACCAGAGTGTAACGCCAACCTCCAGGGCGAGCGACCAATCGAATTTCTGAAACGGTTGCGTCGAGGCGATTGCCACAAAGGACGTCCGCGGAATCGGCAACGGCACAACGGTGCTGCTCACAATGATCGGATAGGGCTTGTAGTTGTCGGGCTCGAACCACAGCACTCCCACACCGAGTCCTGTGCCCGCGTCTTTGACATGCACCAGCGCGTGCTCGACAGCCGTTATGACCGTGGGCTTGGCACTCTCGTCGGTCCACGACAGCGTGATCCAGCCCCGCGTGGCACGGAAGGGTGGTGTTTCCGCGTGCAGCTCGGCGATGACGTCGGGAACCCGCTTGCTCACCAGCATTCCGGCGCTCACGGTGGCGAACTGCGCCTCAGCGCCGAGCAGAGGCACGAGGCCAAGCAAGGCAAGGCTGACGATGGCTTTCATGCCCGTACATTATACGCCGTGATCGCTGCCCGCACGCTCGGCGTTACCGGGCTCGCACTCTGCCTCTCCACGACCCTCGGAGCGCAGGGTGCGAGCCGCCGCGAGCTCGTGTGGGGCGGTGACGCCGAGGGCGGTGCGCCATTCGTGGAGGCCGATCCGGCCAATCCGTCCCGCGTGCGGGGCTTCGATGTCGAAGTCGCCGAGCGCATCGCCCGCGGGCTGGGTGGGGTGCGTGGGGGGCGGGGGGGGCCCCGCACCGCCCGGTTCGTCCAGGTGCAGTGGTCCAATATCGACCAGTCCGTCGAACGCGGGGACTTCACGCTCGGCCTCTCGGGGGTCGAGGATACGCCGGTGCGCCGCGCGCGGCATGCGGTCACCATCCCCTACTTCGAGTTCCGCGAGGTTTTGGCGGTACGGCCGGAGGACGCGGGCCGCATCCATGGCCTCGCCGACCTGCGCGGCCGGCGCGTCGCGACGCTCGGCGCCACGATTGCCTACGACTTGCTCGTCGCGGCGCGCGACTCGACGGGCCTGATCCCCCTCTCCTACGACGACGACGTGCATCCCTATGCCGATCTGGCACGGGGCCGGGTGGATGCGGTGTTGCTGGACCACATCATCGCGCAGCGCGCGCTCCGGCGCAGCGGTGGTTTGGCGTTCGTGATCGTAGCGCAGCCAGTCGCCCTCGGTCACTACGTGGGCGTCCTCGCGCGGGCCGACTCCGCGCTGCGCGATTCGGTGGACGCGGTGCTGCGTGAGGCGATGCGCGACGGATCGCTGGAGCAGATTTTCCGTCGCTGGGAGGTGTGGGACCCGAGCCAGGGCGCGCTGTTCGAGCGCATCGTGCGATCCAACACCGCGGCGGCGACCGGATCGACTGCGACGTCGCACGTTGTGGCCTATCTCCCCTCGCTCGCCCGTGCCGCGGGCGTCACGGCGCTGGTCTCGCTGCTTTCGATGATGCTGGCAGTGATCGTCGGGCTCGGGCTGGCGTCGAGCCGGGTGTACGGACCGGTGTGGTTGCGTGTGGCGACGACGGTCTATATCGAGCTGATTCGCGGCACGCCGCTGCTGCTGCAGCTGTTCGTCATTTACTACGGGCTGGCGGGCGTGGTGCGGCTGCCGGCGTTTCTCGCCGCGGTCCTGGCCCTCGGCCTGAACTACGCGGCCTACGAGGCCGAGATCTACCGCGGCGCGCTCGAAGCCGTGCCGCGGCCACAGCTCGAAGCCGCGCGAACTCTCGGCTTGTCCGAGCTGCAGATCCTGCGGCTCGTGCGCGGGCCTCAGGCGCTGCGTTTGGCGCTGGCGCCGATGACCAATGACTTCGTCGCCCTGCTCAAGGATTCTTCGCTCGTGTCGGTCATCACCGTCGTCGAGCTGACCAAGGAGACGGCGATCTACGCGACCAACGTGGGAAGCTGGGTGGTTCCCGGCGCCCTGTGCGCCGCGATCTATCTCGCGATGTCGCTGCCGCTGGCGCGGCTGGCACGCCGGCTCGAGCGCCGCTGGAGGCCGGCCGCGTGAGCGCGCTGCTCGTCATCGACCGGCTCTCGGTTCGGTATGACTCGCGGCACGTGCTGCGCGCGTTGTCGCTCGAAGTCGCGAGCGGCGAGATCGTGGCGTTGATGGGTCCGTCGGGCGTGGGCAAATCGACGGCGCTGCGGGCCGTGGCCGCGCTGCAGCCGTTCGATGATGGGCGAATCGTCGTCGATGGATTTGCGCTTGCGCCCGGGCCCGTGCCGCCCGAGTCGCGGCTCGTCAAGCTGCGGCGGCGAGTCGGCCTCGTTTTCCAGGCGCACGCGCTCTTTGCGCACCTGACGGCGCTCGACAATGTGACGCTGGCGCTGCGGCACGGCCTCGGCCAGAGCAGGAGCGACGCGGAGGCCGTCGCGACGAAGCTCCTCAGTTCGCTGGATGTCGGCGCGCGCGCCACGGCGTGGCCGAGCCAGCTCTCGGGCGGTGAGGCGCAGCGGGTCGCGATCGCGCGGGCACTCGCGCCGAACCCTCCCCTGCTGCTCATGGACGAGCCGACCGCGGCGCTCGACCCCGCGCGCCGCGGCGCGCTAGGGACGACGTTGCGTCAATTGAGTAAGCAGGGGCGCGGACTACTCATCGCGACGCACGACACGGAGTTCGCGCGGGCGCATGCGGATCGAGTGGTACAATTGACGGTCTGACGGCCGGACGGCCGGACGGTCTGTTGAAGGCCTGTTGCATATGGATCCGTAGCTTGACGCATGAACTCCTACGAACGGCTGGACGCGTGGCAAGCTGCCCATCGGTTTGTGTTGTTGGTTTACCGCACGACGCGCGGTTTCCCTTCCGAAGAACGCTTTGGTCTGTCTTCGCAGCTCCGGCGAGCCGCCTTTTCGGTTGCAGCCAATATCGTCGAAGGATCAGCGAAAAAGGGGCCGCGCGAGTTTCGGCGGTTCTTGGACATCGCTGTGGGCTCAGTAGCGGAGATCAGGTATACGCTCCGGCTGGTGAAGGACCTCGAGTTGATTACCGCTGAGCAATTCAACGATCTCGAGTCCGAGCGAGACAAAGTGGGTCGTCTGACGTGGGGCCTATACGCGTCGATGCGGCGGGCAATAAGCCGCACAGGATAATGACCGTCAGGCCGTCTCGGCCGTCCGACCGTCCGACCGTCCTTCGGCCCGCTCATACAGTCCAAAGCTCCAATGTCTTGGCGACGGCCATAGGGGACCGCGCCATCCTGCCGCACGCAGTCGCTGCCCAATCAGGATGTTCATGAGCCCGTGTCCCACCAGCACGATCAACCCGGACGTCTTGGCGCGGTCCGCGAGGACCGCCGCCGCTTTCGCCGCGCGCTCGCGCGCGCTCTTGAAGCTCTCCACACCCGCTGCCCAGCCGCAAAACCACGCCGACCGCGCGAGCCCGGCCCAGATCTCTGGACGGAGGCGCAGACCAGACCGAAAGGCAGTCGGCACCTCCGCCTCTCGGAAGCATGGATCGATCAGCGGCGTTGCGGATGGCGCGAGCAACTGCGCCGAGTCTCGCGACCGGCGCAGCGTGCTCGCGACCACGCAGTTCGCCGTTCGAGTGAGGCGCTCGAGCTCCGCGCTGGGACGGGGCAAGGGGTCGAGCGGTGCATTCGACTCGCCCCGCAGCCACTCGCCAAGTGCATGTCCAGGAATTCGTGTCCGAAAGTCCCACGCCGGTTTGCCGTGTCGCGCCAGCACGATCCTGCTCACGTCGCTGCAGCCTTCGCTGGCAGCCCGCGGCCCCGAACCTTGAACGCAAGCCAGCCGAGCAGGAGGGCGGGAAGCAACACGACGAAGACCTCCTGCACGAGCTGGCCGGTGAGACTGCCACTCGGATTTCCAAGCGGCGTCCACGCGAAGCGATAGCGCTGCTCGGAAAACGGGGCGAGGAATTCCAGGCCATAGGAATACGTCGACAGAGCGTCGAGGCAGGCGTGCGACAGCAGCGCGAGGCCGAGCGAGACGGCTATGCGACCGCGCTGCTCAGTCCACGGGGGGCCGCGGAAGAACAGGAGAGTGACGGCGACGGCGATGACGAGCGCGAACGTGAGCGAATGCGTGATCGCGCGGTGCGCGAAGGGCCATCCGAAGTAATCGATGTCGGGCAGAGTGGCGCAGGCGGCGGCAACGAGGCAGACGCGTCGGGCCGGCGGTCGTTGCTGGGTCCACGCAGCGATCGCAAAACCGACGGCGGCGTGTGAGATCGGTGTGGGCACCGTTTGGAATCTACGCTAGTGCAGCGTGATTCCCAGATAGAAAATGTGCGCGTTGAACCCGGGGTTCGCTGCGGCGGTGTTTGCGTTGGACAGATGTGTGAATCGATAGCCAACGATGTAGGATCGCCCGCCGCGGCTTCCGATCCGCAGGCCTGCGCCCGCGCTTCCCAGGAAATTTAGCGATCGAGCCGCCGGTTTTGGGAAAGCGCGGGCGAACGCGACGCCGCCACCATTGCCCTCTGCAAACGCGGCGATTCCGGGACCGAGCTGCAAGGAGAGTCGCAATCCCACCGGAGCAACGCCCACCCCGAAGTCCGGCCCTTTGCCGATCGGATACAGGTCGAACAGGGAATCGGTGTGCGAGGAGTTGTAGAACCACTCAGGCTGGACTCGAGGCACTCTCGTCGCAATGACGAACGGCATGACCTCGCCGAAATAGCTGGCGGTGAAGCGCTTCCAACGAAGGAAGGGCCGAGTCACAGAGACCGATGTGATCAACAGCTGACCATCGGGCACGCCTCCCAAGGAGGCGGTCACGATGGAAGGTCCACCGCCAGCCAGCGCACCGATTTCCCAAGTTGTGGACTGGGCAGCTGCGACGGTCGAGCCAACGAGAGCGAGGATCCCAGCGTACGCGATCGACATGGTGGCGGTCTCTAGTGGTGTGCCTTACGTACCCCCAACCCGGCCGGAGAGTTCGCCGAGGCGAGCAACCGCGGTGTGGTCTCGCGGGCAGTGCCAGAAGCCGTCGGCATGGTCGAGCGGGTGGTTCGGATGCCGGGGGCACGCCGGCCACGTCGTGTCCACGAAGGTGTCCTGGAAATACTGTTGCACGTTCTCGATGAACCGCCATGAGGGATCGTGATTATCGAGCTTGCGCGCGTCCGCCGCGAAACTCCAGACGATTCTGAGGTATGTCTCGCCGAGGGTCGTCCTTACGTCAGCGGCGATGGCACGAACGATTTGGTCGAATGCAGAATCGCCGGCGCTCGCGAGGTATTCCCGAGCGCGTTCGTCGGTCGTGTCCGTTTTCGCTTCGACGAGATCCCACAAGGCACGCAATTTGGGATGATCCGCTTCCGTGAATTCATACGGCTCGACGCTCGGCTCGACGAGCTGCATCGGGATTCCCCGCTCGCCCCGTTCGAGCGCTTCGCTGAGCTCACGAATCGCAAGGGCCAAGGCGTTCGCGGCCGACTCGAGTGATACCTCTCCGCGGAGATATCGAACGACGATCGGGTTCTGTCCCGGAACCGCGTTCATGCGGCTGCTCGTGCCGTCCGGCGCAGGTCCAGGAACAACGCCACAGGCCCCACCATCGCGAGCGCGAGAATGGGTGGCGACACGTAGAAGGGCCGCAGCAGCTCGATCTGATAGTCGCCCGCGAGACGAATGAGTGTTTCGACCAGCGCCACGATCGCCACCACGATCATCCGGCCGCGCTTCGTGCTCACCGTGGTCCGGGGATCGGTCACCATGAAAAAGACGAACAGCTGATACATCGGCCCCGTAATCGGCGCCAGCTCGGCGAACAGCGGCCCGCCGACAATCAGATGGCGCAGCAGCGCGAAGACGATGAAGCAGGCGACATAGGTCAGCGTCACGTGCAGCACGCGCGCCCGCCAGGCGATCACGAGGCCGAATGCCCAGATCACGAGGTTCGTGCTGATGTCATTGCCCCACTGATGGCTGAGAATCGCGACGGAATCGGCCGCGACGAGCACGAGCAGCGCGATCGCGAAGTTGCTGGGATTCCAGAGATGGCGGCCGCGATAGGTGAGCACGTATTTCGACGCGATCGCGATGAAGGCCCCCAGGGCAAAGGGCCAGAGAATATTCGCCTGGGGCTTGATCAGCAGCGCCAGACTGATCCCCGTGATGTACGCGCTCGCCAGATTGGCCACTCGGCCCCGCAGCCACCACGACAACAGCGTCTCGGTCACGAGGCACACACCCAGCGTCGTCGCCAGACGCGGATAGCCGCCCAGAATGTGGTAGCGCGCTTCGCCCACTACGAGCACGAGCGTGATGAGAAAGACGATGAGGTACTTCGGATCGATCGCGGTCCTCATTGTCACCGCGGCTCCTTCACCTCGTGAACCTCGTCAACCGTCAAACCCTCCAAAACCTGCGTAGTACCCGACGGCCACTGAATCGTCACGCTGCCGAGGCGCTGATCGCCGAGACCAAAGTGCAGCCGCCGGTCGTTTTGGCTGCAGAACCCCGACCCGCCATCCACCACCTGGCGCTGGCGCCCCGGCCCGATCTCC
>QHUF01000339.1 GCA_003221075.1 Gemmatimonadota bacterium | reverse complement strand
TGGAAGCGGGCGTTTCGCCGACCGCAGCCAGCTGCTCCCGCCGGCCCTCCAGCACGACTCGATCGGGCCGCTGCTCATCGCGGATATCGACGGCGACGGCGATCAGGACATCATCCTCGGCGACCGGAAGGGCGTCCACGTCCTGCGCAACGACGGTGGGAACGCGCACCTCGCCATGCGGGTGCAGCTGACCACGCTCGGCCTCGGCAGCGGCAAGAACAATTCGTTCGGCATTGGCGCGAGCCTCGAAGTGCGCGCCGGAGAGCTGTACGAGACGCGCGTCGTGACGGAGCCGGTCACGCATTTCGGACTCGGAAGCCACTTCAAGGCGGACGTGCTGCGCGTGCAGTGGCCCAACGGTGTGCCGCAAACGATCTACTTCCCCGGAACCGATCAGGACGTCCTCGAGCTGCAGCAGCTCAAAGGCTCGTGCGCGTTTCTCTATACCTGGAATGGAAAGAACTTTGAGTTTGTTACCGACATGATGTGGCGGAGCGCATTGGGTATGCCGCTCGGCATCATGGGTGGCAATGCCGCCTACGCACCCGCGGGTGCGTCGCAGGAATACATCCGCATACCCGGCGCAGCACTACAGCCACGCAATGGCCGCTACGTCCTCCAAGTGACCGAAGAGCTGTGGGAGACCGCCTACCTCGATCAACTGCGCCTTCTCGCGGTCGATCACCCCGACTCGGTCGACGTCTTTGTCGACGAGCGATTCCCGCCCGCCTCCGGGGGTCTGCGCCTCTTCCAGATCGTCCACCAACGGCCACCGCTGGCCGCTGTCGATGAGCACGGTGACGACGTGCTCGCGGACTTGCGCGAGCATGACGATCGCTATGTCTCGAACCTGACGCCGCAGCGCTACCAGGGGATCACGGAGCCGCACGAGCTGATTCTCGATCTCGACCCGGATGCGGGCCGCCCGGGCACGTTGCTGCTCCTCCGAGGGTGGATCTATCCGTCCGATGCCAGCATCAACGTCGCGCTGTCCCAGCAGCACACCCTGCGCTCAGAGCTGCCGGCGCTTGATGTCCGGGACGCGCGCGGACGCTGGGTTGCGGCGCGAACCAGCGTCGGCTTTCCCTCGGGCAAGGACAAGACGGTGGTGATCGATCTGGCGGGCATGTTCCCGACGCATGATCACCATCTGCGGCTGCGCACGAACCTGCAGATCTATTGGGATCAAGCGTTCGTTGCGGACGATGTAAATGGCGGGGCGGTCAAAAGGCAACTGCGGCGGTCGGACGGTCAAGAAACAACTGCGGCGGTCACGCGGATGACGACTCTGTCGCCCACATCCGGCGACTTGCATTTCCGCGGCTTCTCGCGGATGTACCGGCGCGGCGGACGCTATGGCCCGCATTGGTTCGACTACGACAGCGTCACGAAGGAATCTCCCTGGCGGTCGATTACCGGTGCGGCGACGCGATTCGGCGATGTCGCGCCCTTGCTCGAGAACAGCGACGATCAGTACGTCGTCATGGTGCCCGGAGACGAGGTCACCGTGGAGTTCGACGCTCCAGCCGACGCGCCGCCCCCTGGGTGGACGAGGACGTTCCTGCTGTATTCAGATGGCTGGATCAAGGACTCCGACTTGAATACGGCGGACGGGACGACGATCGGCCCGCTCCCCTATCACGCGATCAAGGCATATCCGTACGCGTCCGGCGATGCGTACCCGGCGGATTCCGCGCGGCAGCGTTACCTGCGCCAGTACAACACGCGCGTCATCAAACCCCTCCCCCACCCCGGAGTGCGGGAAGAGCGTTGATCTGATGAGCGGCGGGATTCGCGAGGCCGCAGACGTTACGCGGCGCGATCGCGTTCGTGACCCAATTAATGAAGGACCGCCGATCGGCGGGCGTGCGGACATGCCGCAGCCGCCGCAGGCTGGCGCGCGGTAGCCCACCAAGCTGTGGATCGCCCACACCGAGGAATCCCGACCACGCGTTGTCTTGCTGCAGACGTTGGCGGATCTCTGCAAATGAAACAGCAGCGAAGTAGATCATCGCGTGAGCGGCGAAGAGATCAAAGCGAGCCATGGCGTGGTATGCTCCCGCGACCAGCGTATCGATCTGATCGGCCTCATGGCTCAACGCGGCGTCATAACGAGCAAGGTCCTGCTCGGTCGGCCCCCCCTCCTTCTCGAAGAGAAGACCCAGGCGCTCGATCGCGCGCAGGCTCCAGGCAATGCCCGTCGAGAAGAGCGGATCCACGAACGCGTAGGCATGAGGCAGCATTGCCCAGCCTGTACCCGCCGCGCGGGTCAGGCGGTGCTGAATCCGGGGCTTGTAGGCGAGGGGCATGAGCGGCTTCGCGTTTGCGAAGAGGGCGCCGATCGTGGGATAGCGGTGCAGCAGGTGATGCCATAGCCGCTCCGGTGAACCCGGAGCTCTTTCCTTCAGTAAGAACCCTGCACTCGTGACTCCGTGGTCAAACCGCAGCGAGTAGAGCCACCCTTCATCTATAATGTGGTGGACTGCCGCCCAATCGTCGGGGTAGGGGCCGGGCCGGAGTCCCGGCACCACGTCGGCGAACAGGCGCACGCCGTCGAAATGGCTGAACAGGAGGCCGGCGTGCGTGTGCATCCGGTGCAGGGCTGAGGGGATCGCAAGCTGCTGAGCCATATAGCCGCCGGGTCCGGAGGCGTCCACTACGAAGTCGGCGCGTAGCGCGTGCAGCAGGTCGGCCGTCACGACGGTCCGATCGCGGTACTCCACACCCGCCGCCACCGCCGCGCGCACGAAGTGATGGAGAACGTAAATCCGCGTTTCAGCCCGCGGCGCAGTTCGGGGAAGCGTGCGACCCAGCGGCCGTGCGCGGCGAGGTCGTAGCAATCATCCAGACCGTAGCGGCGAGAGAGCCGCTCGAGCGCGAGATTCGCCAGCGGCGTACTCGACTCGCCGATCGCGAAGCGCGGGTGGGTCCCGCGCTCGACCAGTACGACGTCATGCCCCTGGACGGCGAGGATGCGCGCGAGCAGCGAGCCGGCGAAACCGCTGCCGACAATCGCTACGCGCACTTTGAACAGGGGCTGGGGGCTGGGGGCTGGGGATTGGGGCTGAGGTTCATCGATTGGATGCGGGCCACGCGTTGCGGGCGGCAGTTCTCGCAAGCTGGAAGTCCTTCGATATCCCAGACGTCCGCGGTCACCACCGCCGACCTGATCCCTCGGCATTGCTCGAGTGCGTGCTCCAGTTGTGCGAGCGTAGGCGGCACGAAGTCGCCGAGTGCCTCGAGCCGCTCGAGCTCGCCATTGCCACCGCGTACCGGTATGAGGGCAATGCGGTGTGCGCCACGCGACGCCGCGTACTCGGCGGTTTTCACTGTCCACTCGACAGACTCGTGTACCGGGACGTGCGGTATGCCGAGCAGCACGAATACGCGCAGGTCCATGTTGTGCTCGAGCAGAAACGCGGCGGCGCGGTCGAACCGCGGCAGATCGAGCCGCTTGTTCAGGTGCTGCATGGCGACTGGATGAATGGTCTCGAGTCCGACGGCGACCTCGAGCTTTCCGGAAAGCAGCGCCGCGAATTCCAACGTCGATGGGCCGATTGTGTTCGCATGTGATTCGACCGTCACCGCGGCGAACGGCGCGGCGAGCTCGGCGATGCGCGGCAGATCTTCCGCCGGCACCGCGCGGCGATCGAAGAAGTTGCTTGCGTTGTAGAGCTTCAGACGGTCAGGCGGAGGCGGAGTGAGCGCTTGCAACGCCCGCGCCAGCTGAGTCGGCAAGGCCCCCGGCGGCGTCGGACGGTCGAGCGTCCAGCGCCACAGATCGCAGAACGAGCAGGTGTAGGGGCATTCGGCGCCGGCCAGGAACACCGTCACCGCGCGCTCTAGTCGACCACTCCGAGCGCGTTCTTCCTCCACGGTGATGCCGTGCGCCTTCCAGGGATCGACGACGGGTTTCGGCGGCCGCAGCCCCCGAATCCGCGCATCAGGCGTGGAGGGCGTGGAAATGGCGGCGATAACGCGCCTCGTCCTCGGTGAACAAACGCGCGGCTGTCTCGGGCGTCGCCGACCCATGCTGGAAGCGCCGCTTGGGATAGACAGGCATCTCGCATCCAAGTACCGCGCGCACGCCGCGGCTGACGATTTCGCCCTTCAACGCGTAGAGACGCTCATGTGACCCGCGGGTCAGCTCGGCGAACGGTATCGCCTCGGCAATCGCGATCACGGAGGGCCGAGCGTACGGACTGAACGAGACAAAGCCGTAGCGGTTGGCACAGGCGTACCCGCGCACGCAGCCGCGGCTGTAACCGCCCGAGTAAGTGAGCGAGTGCTTGAGCGAGTCGACGCCCCACCCTTCCTGATACAGCATGCGGTTATTGACCACGCTTCTGATCGTCAGCTCGCTGTTCGCCTCGATGGGATAATCCTTGAGATTCTCGTCGCCGCCGTCCCCATCCACGAGCAGGCGCCACTCGGGGTACCGCGACCGGATTGCCTCGAGCAGCGCCAGATTGACGGCGGCGCACTCGACGTCGAGCGGCTTGTAGTCCTCGATGACGGCGACAGCCCGCAACGGATCGAGCGCAGTCGACGGCACGTCGATCGTTTCCCCGAACATCTCGAGGTCGGTACGCTGCAAGAACTCGCGTGCCTGGCGGGCATCGTCGCCGTCGCCATCGAGCGAGAGCGTGAACGCCTTGAGGCGCGTGGGCGGCATACCCTGGTCGAGCAGCAGCTTGTTCAAGCAGAGCAGCACGGAGCCGCTGTCGATGCCGCCCGAGAACGGTACGCCGATGGGAGCGGCCGGATCCTGCGCCACGAGCCAAGCGCGCAGCTCGCCGTACAGCGCCTCGATGTAATGGCGGCCGAGACGATCGAGATCGGGCGGCAGGGTGCCGCGTGGCGGATCGAAGAAACGGCGATAGACGGGGTTGGGGTCGGGACAGCCGATGAGACGCAGCGTCGTGACGTGATGGGCCGGTGCCATCCGGGTGTACGACGGGTGAAACTGAGCGGCCCAGCCGCGCCGGCTGAGCTCGGCGGCGATCTCGTCGATCCGCGCGGCGACGATCAGGACGGGGCCGTCGGCGGCCTTGGCGAGGAAGTAGCGCAGCGGCCGCTCGAGGCTGCGCGCCAGCACGACACGCTCGCCGTCCTGCGCGACGAGTGCAAATGATCCGTCGATCGACAGTACGCCGGCGGGATCGGCGGCGAGCAAGGCCTGGCGCGCCGCAACGAGATCACCAGACCAGAGGTGCTGCGCGCTGTCCGGAATGAGATTGACGACCTCCGCGATCTGCTTCATGGCGCTCTCCGGCGCCGTGACTCTGCCTGTAC
>QHUF01000252.1 GCA_003221075.1 Gemmatimonadota bacterium | reverse complement strand
TCGAGAGGATCGGCCCGCGCACTGACGCACCACCGTGACACGCGCGATACGACGAACGCCGGCCCCTCGGTCAACTACTCCCGCGGCCAGCGGATTACCATGACGATGCTCCGCGACCGCATTGACCGGGTCGTCGTCGCCGGCAAAGCGGACGGCGTGCACCTCGTGCCTCGACCCGCGGTCGTCGCCGACAGCGTCAAACGCGCGCAGTCCGATACCACACGACGGGCACCAGCGGCACCTCCACCACCGCCACCACCGCCGCCACCACGGGCTAGGCCGTGAACGGGCTCGAGCGCTTTTCCGACCTCCTGGCGCGGAGCGACTCGTCGCTCGCGCTCGCGACTGGCGCGCTGGCGCGTATCGCCGACGACCAGGGTCGCGCCTCGTTCAGCGACCTCGCCGTCGCGTATCGGGAGGAGTTTCTCAAGCTCCAGGCCCACGCCAAGGGCGAAGTGCCGGACGCGGGCAGCCTGTCGGTGGACGACGCCCGCGCCTACCTCGCGACCTCGGTCTTGCCGCGACTCGCGATGCTGAAGGTGCTGGTGCTGCCCATGGGCGCGCTGTGGGGCGACGTGCCGGTGGCCTTCGCTCCCGAGATCTGGGCGAGTGTGGCTCCCGACCGTCCAGCCGCTGCGCAGTATTTCCTGTCACTGGCGGAAGAAACGGTGGCGCGCAGCGAGTCGGTCAGCGGCGAGCACGAGGTCGTCCGGGGCGGTAGCCGCCTCGAAGCCCGGCACCTCGTGAAGGCCTACAAGGGCCGGCGCGTCGTGAACAACGTGTCGCTCGAGCTGGCGCAAGGGGAGATCGTCGGTCTGTTGGGCCCGAACGGGGCGGGGAAGACGACCTCCTTCTATATGATCACCGGCTTGATCCGACCGGACGAGGGCCAGATCCTGCTCGACAGCCGCGACATCACGGTGCTCCCCATGTATCTGCGGGCGCGCTCCGGGATCGGCTACCTCGCGCAGGAGCCCTCGATCTTTCGCAAGCTGACGGTCGAAGAAAACGTGCTGGCGATCCTCGAGACGCTGAACATCGACGCCGAAGATCGAGCGCGGCGGCTCGAGTCGCTGCTCGACGAGCTGGCAATCAAGCACCTGCGCCGCCAAAAGGCGTATCAACTCTCCGGCGGGGAGCGCCGCCGGCTCGAGATCACCCGAGCCCTCGTGACCGAGCCGAAGTTCCTGTTACTCGACGAGCCGTTCGCCGGCGTCGACCCCATCGCCGTCAACGACATCCAGACGATCGTCGCGGGGCTGCGCCACCGTGGCATCGGTGTACTCATCACCGACCACAACGTCGAGCAAACGCTCGACATCGTGGACCGCGCATATATCATGTTCGAAGGGCGCGTCCAGGTCGCCGGCACGGTGCGGGAGCTCGTGTTCGACGACCGCGTCGCCTCGCTCTATCTCGGTCCGACCCTCACGACGCGGCTCCGTTCGCGTCTCTCGCCGGCCACGGTATGAAGACCGGCCTGCATCAGCACACGTCGCTCCGCCAGGACCTGCGGATCAATCCGCGCCTCTACCAGGCGATGGATCTGCTGTACATGCCGCTGCTCGACCTCGAGCAACACCTGAAGCAGGAGCTGCTGGGCAATCCGTTCCTGGAGATGATCGAGCCCGAGGAGGAGGTCCAGGCCACGGCGGCCGAGCAGCAGAACAACAAGCCTGAAAAAGAGGCAAAGGCCGAGGACGGGCCCGACTGGGAAAACATCTTGCTCGAGGACCGCACGGAGCATGGTGTCCCGAGCGGCAGCTATAGCGACGCCCGGGAATACGTGGAGCCGGTCACCGTCGAGAGCAAGGACCTGATCGACTATCTGCGCGACCAGACCCGGATGCTCGACTTGAACCCGCGCCAGCAGCTGCTCGCCGAGGAATTCCTCGGCAACATCGGCGAGGACGGGTACCTCCAGCACAGCGTCGAAGAGATCCTCAAGGGCGCGAACCAGCTGCTCGAGGAGCACGAAGCCGAATCGGAGCTCGACCTGAATGTGCCGGCCTTCACGACGGCGGAGGTCGAAGCGATGCTCCACGTCATCCAGCAGCTCGATCCGCCGGGGATCGGCGCGCGCAACCTGCGCGAGTGCCTGGTGCTGCAGCTCGAGAATCAGAAGCGCACCGGCACGCTGGTCTACCGGCTCGTGAAGGAAGCCTTCGAAGACCTCATCGCCCACCGCTGGAGCGATCTCGGCAAGCGCTTCGGCCTGGCGCCTGACGAAGTGCAGCGCGCCGCCGACGAGCTGGCGCGCCTCGATCCCAAGCCGGGGCTGCAGCATTCGGCCGCGAACGACGCCTACATCATCCCGGATCTGATCGTCGACAAGATCGACGACAAGTACCACGTCTTCCTGAACGACAGCGGCCTGCCGCGCCTGCGCATATCCAAGACGTACCAGGAGATCGCGCGCGACAAGAAGAAATACGACGTCGAGAGCAAGGAATTCATCAACCAGCGCCTGAACAGCGCCCACTGGATGATTCAAGCCATCGAGCAGCGCCGCCAGACGATGCTCAAAGTAATGAATTTCATCGTCGACCGGCAGCGCGAGTTCTTCGAGAAGGGGATCGACCATCTCAAGCCGCTCACGCTGCGCGAGGTCGCCGACGTGATCAGCATGCACGAAAGCACCGTCAGCCGCGTGACGAACGAGAAGTACGTACAGACGCCGCGCGGTCTGTTGCCGCTCAAGTTCTTCTTCTCGAGCGGCCTCACGACCACGACCGGAGAAGACGCCAGCGCCCGCTCCATCAAGTCCCAGATTCAGAAGCTCGTCGACGACGAGCCGTCCAAGAATCCGCTCACCGATCAACAGATCGTCGAGCTGTTCGATCGCAAGGGCGTGAAGATCGCCCGGCGCACCGTCGCCAAGTACCGCGACCAGCTCGGCATTTTGCCCGCGCGGATGCGCAAGCGGCTATGAGCCTTGCAACGAACTCGACGCCACCCGACGTCAGCGTCCTCGTTCCGGCGAAAGACGAGGCCGAGAATCTCACGGAGTTCGTGCGACTCACGCGTGAGGCGATGCTGCCGCTGCCGTATGCCGTCGAGCTCGTGATCGTGAATGATGGCAGTCACGACGGGACTCCGAAGCTGCTCGAGGAGCTCGCCGTCAAGCACCCGTTCGTACGCGTAGTCACACATCGGACACAGCGGGGGATCGCCGACGCCCTGAAATCGGGCGCCGATGTCGCTCGCGGACGGGTCCTGGTCTACTATCCCGCGGACCTGCAGTACCTGCCGTCCGATATTCCCGGGCTTGTGGGCCCGATCCTGGACGGTCAGGCGGATATCGTCACGGGCACGAAGCAGGGCCAGTACAACAAGCGCTTCGTGTCGGGGATCTACAACACGCTGTGTCGCTGGCTGTTCGGCGTGCGCGTGAAGGACCTGAACTCGGTGAAGGCGTATCGCCGCGAGATCATGGACATGGTGCCGATGCGACCCGACTGGCACCGGTTCATGGTCGTGATCGCGGCCGCGCAGGGGTTCCGCCTGGCCGAGCGGCCCGTCCCAGTGCATCCGCGGCGCGCGGGCAGCTCCAAGTTCGGGATCGGGCGCATTCCCGTCGGCGTGCTCGACCTGATGTCCGTCTGGTTCCAGCTCCGCTTTGCGCGTAAACCCATGCTATTCTTCGGGGTTATCGGCGCGATGCTGTTTCTGCTTGGGCTGGTCGTCGGCCTCGTGGCGCTGTATCTCCGGTTCGGGCCGCCACACCTGGGTTTCCGCCCCCTCCTTGACCTGATCATGGTGCTCGTGATCTCGGGCGTGGTGCTGTTCGGCTTTGGATTCGTAGGGGAGATGGTCGCGGGGATGCGTGAAGAAATACGGGCCCTCGAGCGGGAGCTGCGGCGCGTCCGATCCAGCGAATAGTGGAACGCCTTGTGGAGCAAACTGTAACGCCGTAGGTATTAAAACCTCATGCCGCCCCTGCAGCTGACCAGTCTGCTGCAAGACACCTTACCGCACTTGTCCTACAATGGCCGAGCGCTCATCAGCGCCCTCGGTTGCGTCAATGGACGCGCGCCGGGCTCCGAGGAGCTCGCGTCATGGCTCGGCTTTCACGATCGCTACCAGCTCGCGCGCGCCCTGCGCCGCGAGGGGCTGCCGCCGCTCGAAACGTTGGGCGGCTGGGCCCGCACGCTGTACTGGTTGCTCGAATCGGAGACCTCGGGAGCCACCCTGCGGAAGCTGGCCGAGCGCGACCACCTCGATCCCGCCGTCGCGTACCGGCTGATCAGGCGGATCACCGGGCGACGCTGGTCCGAAATCCGGCGAGACGGAATGGCGCTCGCGTTGCTGCGCTTCCGCGAGAAGTGCCGCGATCGCCTCGCTGCAACGTCACCAGCGCCCGCCGGCAGAAGCGCGGAGATCACAGCCCGCCGCGTCTTGCTCGGTAGCCTGTCGACTTCCATCGCTGGCTCGCGGCGACCGGTGGCACGCCTGCGCGGCACGTTGCGGGAGCGCGTGCCGGTCAGCGGCGCTCCGTTCGACGTCGCCGTGACGTCGACCGACCTGGCGCTGGTGACGCGGGGACACGCCGCCGCAATCGAGGTCCTGCGCCTGGAGCCGCCACGGGTCGTCGACAGTATCCAGGTCGGTCCGGTGCCGACTCGTGTCGTTCCCAACGGCCGGGGGGACCTGGCGTATGTCACCAGCCAGTTCTCGGAGGCGGTCGACGTCGTCGATCTGACGCTGGGTCGGCTGACCGCCGCGTTGCACCTGACGGGCCATCCGCTGGGTGCGGTCCTCTCCAATGACGGGCAGACGTTGTACGTCTCGACCAATCGCGATCGCCTCGCCGCGCTTCACCTGTCGGGTCGCGCCCTCCGCGACATCGCCATTCCGCACGGCAGCCCGCAGATCTGCAAACACCCGTCCGGACGCCGCATCTATGCATCGGGGTTCCGCTCGGGGCTGATTGCGGAAATCGAAGTGCCGGCGCTGCGCCCCCTGCGCACCTTTGACGTCAGGGGCGTCGTGCAGGAAGTCGCGGTCACTGCTGACGGCCAGATGCTCTACGCCGCCAACGAGTGCGGCTGGATCGACGCCATCCACCTCGCGAGCGGCAAACGCGTCGGACGGCTGCAATTCTCCACCCCCGCGCTCGGGCTCGCGCTGAGCGCCGATCAAGCGGACCTAGTCGTCGGTCTGCTGCACGCCGGGCGCGTCGTCATCGTCGATCGGGAACGATTGGCGGTTCGTGCCACGCTCCACACGGGCGGCACGCCGCGCCTCATGGCGACGCACCCTCAGGGACGCGTGTTGGTGGCGAACGAAGCCGGCTGGGTGGATTTCATCGACTAGCACGTAGCAAACTGCATATGACTCTTGGGGCGTCGGCCCTTGTCAGTCCGACGGACTCGCTCTGTAATGTTGGACACACGTTCAACCGAACAGAGGGAGTCGATCATGAGTCCACGCATCTGCAGTGCCGTCGCGACCATCTGCCTAGTGCTGGTCGCATGCAGCCGACCCGAGCCGACCGAAGTCACGACCCTCATCGCAAGCGATCGACCGTCACCGCCGCAGGTCGTCGCGCATCTCCCGCTGGAAGGATCTCCGTTCGGCTCCGCCGTTTCCTCAGGGGGAATTGGCTGGATCGGCCAACCGGACGCCGGTCGGGTCACTCGACTCGATATCGCGGCCGCTTCATTCACGGGAAGTGTCAGCCCGGGTCCCCGCCCGGTGCAAATCTCCGCCAATATGGACGGCAACCGCATCTACGTGCCGAGCTTTTTCGGCAACGGCCTGGTGGCGTCGGTCAATACGGCGACACTGACCGTCGTCAACACCGTCAACGCGACCCCGGACCCGCAGGACGCCTATGGCGTGACCAATACGCCGCGGGGCGACACCGTTTTCATGGGCATCACGAATGGTCCGATTTTCAAGATCGCCATGCAGAGCGGAGCCGTCGTGGGCACGCTGAATCTGCCGGTCGCAGCCGGGTACCACTTCGAGTGGAATAGGAACCACACGCGCCTCTATGCCGCGCAACGGGCGTTCGACGGCGGCCGCGTGTTCGAGATCGATCCGAAGACATTCACATTGCTGCGGACATTCGAGACCGGGGGATCCGCACAGGGTATTCAGCTTTCGGCCGACGGTATGAAACTGTTTGTCGCCGCGCAGGACGGTGGCGTCATCGTTTGGGATATCGCCAGTAATTCGCTCGTCACGACATACGCGACCCCCGGATGCAACGGCTACGGACTGCTGCGCACCCCGGACAACGCGTTCCTCGTGGTGGGTTGCGTGTTGAATGGCCTGGTCGAGGTGCTCGATCCGAAGACCGGCGCGTTGATCGAGACATTGAACGTGGGCGGGCGCCCCCGCGAGCTGTCGTACGACGCCGCGACAAACAGTATTCTCGTCCCCAACGAATCGGGGTGGGTGGACATTCTCCGGTAGTCCTTACCGCGCACGGAACGACACGGGGGGCCAGGACTGGCCCCCCGTATTATTCTTCCAACCCATGCCAACTCTTAGCGCCGGCGCCGTCAAGACGTGGTATAACCGACACTATGCCGCAAAGGGACTGCAAACCATGCGTCCCGACGCAGCGTATCCCGTGTTCCTGGATCTCCTCGGCGCCACGCCGGGCAGCCGGCTGCTCGACGTCAGTTGTGGCGCCGGTTCACTGCTGGCGGCGGCATACGCTCGCAGCATCGAGTCGGTAGGCGTCGATCTTTCCGACGAAGCCGTGCGCCTCGCGAAACGGGTCGCGCCCACGGCAGAAGTCGCGGTCGGGGCAGGGGAGGCGCTCGCCTTCCGCGCTGGCACGTTCGACTACGTCACCTGCCTCGGCTCGCTCGAGCACTTTCTGGACATGGGGCAGGGGTTGGAAGAAATGAAGCGCGTCGCGAAACCCGGGGCACGCTTCTGCATTATGGTCCCCAACCAGGACTTCATCGGCTGGAAAGTGCTTGGTCACCAGGGCACGGCGCAGCAGGACATCAACGAGCACTTGCAGTCGCTCGCCGCATGGCGGCGGTTGTTCGAAGCGCACGGTCTCGGGGTCGTGCGCGCGTCGCCCGATCGCTGGCATGCTGTGCGGTGGCGGGCGCCGGGCGCTCGCGGCGGCGTGGTGAAACGATTCCTGCTAGGTCCGATCCTCGAGCTCGCCTGGCGCCTGATCCCGCTGCGCTGGCAGTATCAGTTCGTGTTCGTGCTCGAGCGTCGCGATCAGGCGTCGCGCGCGAGCCGAATCCCGTAACGTCCGAGATACAGGGCAAGCTCTTCCGTCAGCGGCGTGCCGCCCTGGCTCCGCGTCTTGCTGCCCAGATCGAGCCAATGGACGTCGCGGGCGCGGAATCCTTCGCGCACCTTCTCCGGAAGAGCGGACTCGGACAACACGCAATCACCGCGGCGCAACGCGTTATCCGGCGGCGGCGCGGTACCGCGAAGCCATACCAAGCGGCCGCTCTTTCCCCCAACGCGATAAACGCGAAACGGCGGTTCCTCGGCGACTGTGCCGCCATGGTACCGCACGAACTCGTCGAACTCCTTCATGAGCTGCGTCACGAGCGCGGCGCGCTGCTCGTCGCTTAGAACACGCGGAAAATCGGGCGCCGAGCGAATCACCTTGGCGGGTGAGCCGACCGCAAGGCTGCCGGGCGGGATGTTCCCGGATACGAGCGAATTCGCGCCGATGACGGTGCCGTCGCCGATCGTCGTCCCGGGCATGACGAACACGCGCCAGGGGAGCCAGACGCTCTTGCCGAGGGTCACCGGCTCGTAGTTGACCGGATAGCCGTCCAGCGCATTGAGCCAGACGCCGTGCGTGAAGATCAGACAGTGCCCGCCGATCCCGGTGTCATCCCCGATGACGATCGGCTTCGTTGGATTAAGGAATGCCAGCTGCAGGATGATCGTGCGGCTGCCGAGCTCGAAGCGCGACTCCGGAAGCTGCGGTCCGCCGACGTAGACCTGCTCGCGAATCTTCGCGTCTTCCCCGATCTGAATCGTCTCGCAGGAGACGTAGCTCATCGTCCCGACGCTGGAATGACGCCCGATCGATATGCGGCGACCCTGCACGACGGCCAGGAAACCGATCTCGACATCGTCGCCGAGGTCGACCGACTTGCCCACGACGATGCCGCCAAAACTGAAGCGGACGCGCTTGCCGATGCGATAGCCCAGCAGCACGCGATACGCGAGGCGCTTGAGCGGACTCGGCAGCCAGCCGAACAGCGCCATGTGACGCCACGGGATTCGATCCTTCGGGATCAACGACTGGCTCATGGGTGCGGGTAAGATAAGGCGTCGTGAGGCGACTGTATATTCGAAGCACCGTGATCACATTGCCAAACCGCGAAGCGCTGAGCTCCCTGAGCCCCCTGGAGCGATTCGGTCTCGACGTCCTTGTCGACCTCTCCCGCTGCGCGATCGTAGAAGACCCCGCCGCCGACGTCGTCCGCGTTGCGATCGCCGACCCTGATCCCAAAGTCGCAGATCTGCGGGCCTGCGCCGCCCAGGGTTGGTACATCGAGCGCAGCGACGGCGTCGTCCGCGTTCCGCGCGCAATCTTGCGCCGCGTCGCCGAGATCGCGACAGGAGCCGCCGAGCGACGGTCCACGGCGCGCGACCGATTTGGCCGCGTTCCCTCGGGGGAAAACGAGCTCGTGCAGCAAAACCTGGTCGCCGAGCCCGTGGTGGCGGATGCGGCGGCGCGCCTGCGCGAGGCGGTCGTCGCCAGCGCCGACCGGCGGCCGACGGCATTCCTAACGCCGTGGCCCGATGGAAAGCGGTGGGCGGCGGCAATCACTCACGATCTCGACGTCGTCGATCTCTGGCCGGTGTTCACCGCGCTCCGGATGGCGGAGCTTGCCCGCAAAGGACAAGTACGGCGGATAGCGCGAACGGCGTGGTCTGCGATCACGACGATTGGGCGGAACCCGGTACAGCGCGCTCTGCGCGCACTGCTCGACGCAGAGCGAGAGCGGAGTATCGTCCCGAGCTGGTTCGTGCTCTGCGGCACGCCCACGTTCCGTACGATGCGCGCCGGCGACCTGACCTATCACCCCGAGGGACGTGGCGCGACCGCCGCCCTGCGCACGCTGCAGGATCGGGGCTGCGAGATCAACCTGCATGGCTCCTTCGCGACGAGCGACGACCACGCGTTGTTCGCCGAGCAGCGACGCCGGCTCGCGGGACTGACGCAGAGTCCGGTGCTTGGCGTGCGGCAGCACTTTCTGCGCATGCGCCCCGGAGAAACGATTCGCGGCATGGCGGCGGCGGGATTCCGCTACGACACCACGGCCGGATTTCCGGACCGCAACGGGTTCCGCCTGGGTGTCGGAGACGTGATTCCGGCCTGGGATGGGGCAGGGGGCGGGGAGCAGCCGCTCGACATTCAGGAAGCGCCGGTCATCTGGATGGATCGCGCACTGAGCAAGTACGCAGGTATCGAGGATCCAGACGCCTGGATCACCGAAGGCATCGCCCTGGCGGACGCGTGTCGCGCGACCGAAGGGCTATGGGTAGGCGTCTGGCATCCAAACCTGACGCCGGCCCTGGGGTTTCCCGATGCGCCTGCGGCATTCGCCGCCTTGTTGGACCGACTACTCGCGCGCCAGCCGTTCGTGGCGCCGCTCGGGAGACTGGTCGAATGGCGCGTCGCGCGGCGCGGCGTCCGCGTGCGCGGGATCCTTCCCGACGGACGGCCCGACGTCTATGCCACGCGGTCCGTGACGGACCCGCTCACACTCGAGGACGTTTCCGGAGCGCGGCGGCATAGCATTCCTGCCACGCCGCGATAATCGCACCCCATCCAAACCGCTCCCGCACGCGGCGGCTGCCCGTCTCGGCGAGTCGCGCCGCGAATGCAGGATCCGTCGCAACGCGCTCCAACGCCTTGGCGATGGCCACACTCAGCGCCTCGAGCAGCACCACGCCGAGCCCCTCGGTGTCGCCGCGCTGATCGACGATCGACGGCAGCACGAGCACTTTCGCGTTGTGAAATGCCCGGTGCAGATCTGGCTCCGGGACACGGCCCGGCATGGTGACGCGTCCATCCAGACCGAGCTCCCGCACTTGCGCTTCGAGCTTCGCGCGATCGGTGCCCTCGCCCAGAATCAGGAGTTGTGCGGCGATGGTCGCGGGGAGTCGGTGCAGGGCATCGATGAGGTATCGCACGCCTTTACGCGGAATCAGGTTGCCGACATAGAGGATGAGGAACGTGCCGTCCGTCGCGCGCGAGGGGGCGGTCGCCCTGTTCGGCAGCGATTCCGCGAATCCCAAACCGTAGGGAATGACGCGCACTGGAACGTGGACGAGCTCGGCGATCTCGCGCCCGGTGTATGACGAGATCGCGACGACCTCATCCGACGCGCGCAGCGCCCATTTGAGAAACTGCTTCAACCAGGGCAACCGGCTCTTGACCCAGCGCAGCTCGATGCCGTACCACAGTGTGACGAGCCGGGTTCGTCCTCCGCTCCCGCGGCGTGCCGCCCAGCCGAACAATGCGTGCGGCACGGGCCAGTGCACGTGGACGATGTCGAACGCGCGCCGGCGCGCGAGACGCCACGCCGCGCGCATCCCCGCGAGCACGTAGAACGGCGCCATCAGTTTGTAGCGAATCGAGTGCCCGACGCGATCGACGGTCCCCTGGTCGTGTGTCAGATCCTCCCAGCGGCCGGGGAAATAGCGAAACCGATGAACGGGAATGCCCTCGAATTCGTTATTGCCGCCGCCGCGGTAGGCAGGGGCGAATACTTCGACCTCGAGTCCGGCGGCTCGTTGGCGCCTGAGCAGCTCGATGAGCCAGGGCGCGATGATGTCGCCGGGGGCGCGGGGAAATGCCGTAACCACATGGAGGATGCGCATTAAGAGTGCTGTACTATAGCCGACCGATGGCTATTTTGGAGTCACATGCCGACGCCGCTCGACACGCCGAGCAAGGGTAGGGTATGGTGGTTTCGAGTGCTGCAGGCGGTCGTGCTCGCCGGTGCGGCCTACTATCTGTTTCGGGTCGCGGCGCCCCAGTGGCCCGCCATTCGGCAGCGCAGCCTTGCCTGGCGCGCCGGCCCCTTGGCGCTCAGCGCGCTGCTCATCGTCGCGAATCTTGCGTGGATGATCGCCATCTGGCGAACGAGCCTGCGGTGGTGCGCCGAACGTGTGCACTACTGGGACGCCGCGCGCATTTGGTTTACGGCGAACCTGGCCCGCTTTCTTCCCGGAGCCGTCCTGCAGTTCGCCAGTCTCGCGTTGATGGCCTCGCGGTACGGCGTGTCCCCGGCGGCGGCCA
>QHUF01000338.1 GCA_003221075.1 Gemmatimonadota bacterium | reverse complement strand
GAGGCGTGCCCAGCCGCTGAAGTTCTGACCGAGGTCGAACACTGTTTCGCCCGACGGCGCTCGCCGGATGTCCACCGGGTGCAGCTCGCGCACGCGCCGCACCGGTGGCGACAGGGACGCCACCAGCGAGGTCGGGGGAGGATCGACGCGGGCCACCGCTGTCCATTCGCGGTCGTCGTACGGCGCGCTCGCCCAGCCGCTCTGCTCCCGCCGCGCGTCGTAGGTTTCGCCGCCATAGATGTCTGACGCAAGCACAGGGCCCGCCGTGGTCTTCCAGCCGCTATCCGACTCGACGCGCTGCGTGCGTCCGCTCTCATAGCGGATCTCGAGCTGGGCGCGGAGGGCCAGCCGCCGGCCATAGAGATTGCGCCGGCCGAAGAACCCGAGCTGGCCCCGGTACCAACCATCGCCGAGCATGGCACCGACGACATTTGCGCCTGGGTTCACGAGCGCGGTGATGTCATAGGTCTGGTACTGGAGCCGGCGGCGGTACGAGGTCCAGCCGGGCGTGAAGACCTGGTCGCCGACCCGCTGACCGTTGAGATACAGCTCGTAGAGCCCGAGACTGGTGACGTAGAGCCGCGCCGAGCGCACGCGCTCGTCCACGCGAAAACCCCGCCGCAACAGGGGCGACGGCGATGGGAGGCTATCGGACGAAGTCGGCGCGCGGCCGATCCACTGGGCTGTCCAGTCCCCGGCCTGGAGCAGTCCCGTTTCCCAGAATGCTGCCGGACTCCATGAGGAGGCGTGGCCGCTCGCATCCCACACACGCACGCGCCAATGGTACCGCGTCCGTGACACCGCGGGTGGTCCGGCATAGTCTACGAATACCGAGGCGTCGGAGGCCACCTTCCCGGAGTCCCATAGCAGGTCCGCGCCGCGAGTGAGGCTCGCTTCGCTGGTCGCGACCTGCACTTGATAGGCAGCCTGCATCGTGTTGCGCCCGGGGCTCGCGATGCGCCAGTTGAGCCTCGGCTGCACGACGTCGATCCCGATCGGGTTGCTGAGGTACTCGACGCGCAGTCCGCTGACGGTGATCTGAGCCACCAGTTGGGCGGGTGCGACCGTCGCCAGTGACAGCACGAGCAGGATGCGAGGATTCATTTGGTCTGCACCGCATGGCCGCCGAACTCGTGGCGCAGCGCGGCGACCACCTTGGCACCGAAGGATTCCTCCTGACGGGAGCGGAACCGCGCCAGCAGCGACAGCGTGATGACCGGCGCCGCCACGTCGAGGCGCATCGCCTCCTCCACCGTCCAGCGTCCCTCACCCGAGTCCTCCACGTGGCCGCGGATGGCGGCCAGCTGGTCGTCACGGGAAAGCGCCCGCTCTGCCAGCTCGTTCAACCACGAGCGCACCACGCTGCCGTGGTTCCACAGCTTGGCGATTTGGCCCAGCTGGAGCTCGAAATCCTGCGAGGCATGCAGGATCTCGTAGCCCTCGGCATAAGCCTGGAGCAGTCCGTACTCGATCCCGTTGTGCACCATCTTCACGTAGTGACCAGCCCCGGGCGGGCCAACGCGCGCGTATCCCTCGGGGGGCGCCAGCGTCCGGAAAATGGGCTCGCAATGTTGGAAGGTGGCCGGGAGCGCGCCGATCATAAGACAGTAGCCGAGCTCGAGGCCCCAGACCCCGCCGCTCGTCCCGACGTCCAAAAACTCGATTCCCGTCGCCTGGAGCGCCTCGGCGCGTCGCAGCGAATCCGCGAAGTTGGAGTTTCCGCCGTCGATCACGATGTCGCCGCGGGAGAGGTGCGGCGTGAGCTGATCGATGGTGCTCTCGACCGGCGCGCCGGCCGGCACCATCACCCATACCACGCGCCGCGGCGACAGCTGGCGGGCGACATCGGCGATGTCCTTCGCCGCCTTGATGCCTTTGCCGCCCTGCGCCTGCACCGCGGCGGCATTCGCGTCGTACACCACCACCTCGTGCCCGCCCTGAACCAGGCGCCGTACCATGTTGCCGCCCATCCGGCCCAAGCCGATCATCGCCAGTTGCATTCGTGCCGCTCCCCCGCTTCCCCGAAGTGATGAGCCGATCGCGACGCCTGCAGAATAGCCCCGAATCCGCCGGTGGTATAGGATTGGGGCCACTTCATGGGCGCTGGCCACACTGGGCTCTACGTGATCATGGGCGTTTCGGGCTCCGGCAAAAGCCTGATCGGAGCGCAGCTCGCCGCCGCGCTTCATATCGACTTCGTCGAAGGGGACGATCTGCATCCTCCGGAGAACGTGCAGCGGATGGCGGCCGGCGTCCCGCTGACCGACGACAACCGTCGTGGTTGGCTGCTCCGAATCGCAGACCGGCTCCACGACGCGCGGCGCGCACGGATCGGCCTCGTGGTCTCGTGCTCCGCACTGAAGCGGAGCTATCGCGATCTCTTTCGCTCGTCCGGGTGCGCGGACGCGCAGTTCGTCTATCTCGCGGGCAGTCGTGAGCTGCTCGCGGAGCGTCTGGCCAAGCGCCGCGGGCATTTCATGCCGGCGTCGCTGCTCGAGAGCCAACTCACGACGCTCGAGGAGCCGGCACCCGACGAGCGCGCGTGGGTCTGCGATATCCGCGAATCGCCGGACGTGATCGTCGCCGACCTCGTGAGACGTGCGGTGTGAGCGCAAACGCGCAGCTGCTGCTCCTGGCATCCGCGGCGGTCGTGACGCTGATCGTCCTGATCGCGCGGTTCAAGCTGCACCCCTTCGTCGCCTTGATCACGGTCTCCCTCGCCCTGGGAATCGTCGCCGGCATGCCGTTCGGGGCTGTCGTGAAGGCATTCCAGGATG
>QHUF01000251.1 GCA_003221075.1 Gemmatimonadota bacterium | reverse complement strand
GTCGACCATGGCGGGGGAAATGCGGAATTCGAAGTTGTCGGCGGCTTGCCGGAGGCGGGCGATATCCCCGACGTGTTCCGCGCCGAACCGCGCGGCCAGGGCGTCGAGGGAGGCGATGCTCTTCTTGCGGAGTAGCTCTTGCCAGGTCTCCGTCAGGTCAGATCCTTGGTAAAGACCACCAGATCGTCACCGGGCGCGTAATACCCCGGGATGGTCGCGGTCCTGGTGTAGCCGCGTGATTCGTAAAAGCCCCTCGTCGGTGCGTAATCGGCGCGCGAGCTGGTCTCTACAACAACGAGGCGTGCGCCGTGCGCCGTAAGCCGTGATTCGACTTCGCGCAGCAGTCGGGTTCCGATCCCTGATCCCTGCTGCTCACGATCCACAACGATCCAATAAAGATCGTGCGTTGCTTCCGTACCCGGCGTCGGCCCCCAGCAGGCGTAGCCGACGAGTCGATCGGCTTCGAACGCTCCCACGAACTGATAGTCGTCGTGCCCTGCCAGGCTTTCATCGAGCAGCTCGACCGCAGTCGCGACCTCTTCCTCGCGGAAGAGGCCCGTGCCCCGCGTCAGCTGTTCAAGCCGTGCGCGGTGCGCGGGCCCGACGGGGCGCAGCGAGCAACTCACGCGCGGCCTTCGTTCCCTGGGCCTCCCGCAGCGCGACCTCGGCGATGCGGCGGATCAGCTCCGGGTACTCCCACCCCGCGGCCTTCGCCATCCGCGACAGGCCCGCCGCATCGGTGAGATCGGGATTGGGATTCACTTCCAAAATCCATGGGCGACCGGCGTCGTCCACGCGCAGGTCGACGCGACCGTAGCCCTTCCCCTGCATCGTCCGCCACGCGGTCTCGGCCAGCCGGCACAGCCGCTCGGCGAGGCGTTGCGGGATCTGCGCGGGGCACACGGGCCGGCTGCCGAGGTCTTCGGGCGATCCGACGTGCCACTTGGCGGCATACGTGAGGATCGGCCAGGCGCCCTCCGGCATCGTCGTGAAATCGATCTCGGCGAGGGGGAGCGTGCGGTCGCCCACGATGCCGACGTTGAACTCCCGGCCGGGGATGTATTGCTGCACCAGCACCTCGTCGAACTGCTCGGTCATCGCGGCGATGCGCGCCTTGAGGTTCTTGCGATCGGTGACGACCGATTGCCGGTCGAGGCCTGCACTGGCGTCTTCGGCGGCGGGCTTGACGATCGCCGGGAGGGGGAAATCATCGTCGATTTTGCCCTGCGCGATCGTCCAGCGGGGCACCGGCAGGCCGGCGCGCTCCAGCATCGTGTTGGCGACCGCTTTGCGGCGGCACGCCGCCGTCGTCCACGGACCGCAGCCCGTGTACGCGATGCCGGCGAGCTCCAGCGTGCCGACGACGTGGTCCTCCCACTGCGCGATCCCGCGCACGCCTTCGCAGAGGTTGAAGACGAGATCGGCTCGCCGGCACACATTGAACCAGCGCATGTCGTGGCGGACGGGAACGCGGTGCACCTGATGGCCGAGGGCGCCGAAAATCGCGGCGATGTCGTCGACCGCCTCCATCACTCCGGCAATGTCCTCGGCGGTCCAATCATCGGCGCCGGGGTCGTAGAGGATGACGACCCTCAAGCGGACATCGCGGTAGTGGCGGGTAGGGGCGCAGCATGCTGCGCTGCCTCTACATCGGCACCCGTTATCCGCCGCCAGGCGATCCGGACGACCTCCTGGATGAGCTCGTCGTACGTATATCCCGCGACCCGCGCTGCCTTGGGGAGACATGAGTTCATCGCCGGATCGGGAATGATGCCGGGGAGCGGATTCAGCTCGACGACGTTGGGGACCCCGAAGCGGTCGACGCGCACGTCGATGCGGCACCAGTCGCGGCAGCCGAGGGCGCGATAGGCGTCAAGCGCGACGCGCTCGGTCTCATGAACGAACGCCGCGGCGACACCGGTCGGCGGGCATTGGAAAATCGCGAGCGGATGTTGGGGCGTATCCCAGATCCACTTCGCTTCGTAGCCGTAGACGGGTGGCGCGCCGGCGGGCAGCGTGGCGAAATCGAATGCGACGATGGGGAGGCAGCGCACGTCGCCGTTGTTGCCGAGGATCGCGACCGTGAACTCCGGTCCCGGGAGATACGTCTCGACGAGGACCGGCTGCTGGTACCGCTCTAAGAGGAAAGGCACGCGCTCCGCGAGCTGCGCGGGCGTCTCACATAAGTTATTGACGAATATGCCCTTACCAGACCCCTCCGCGACCGGTTTCACGAAGAGCGGATACGGCAGCGGCATGCGCTCGAGATCGGCGACGCGCTCGATGACGCGAAACGGCGCGGTCGGCACGCCGCGATAGGCGAGGATCTCTTTCGTGCGTCCCTTGTGCAGCGTCAACGCCAGCGTGAGCGGATCGGAACCGGTGTACGGGATGTTCAAGTACTCGCACAACGCGGGGACATGCGATTCGCGGCAAGGACCGTGCAAGCCCTCGGCCATGTTGAAGACGATGTCGGGACGTGCGAGCGAGAGCTTTTGCGGAAAGAATTCGTCGGCTTCGAGACGAACGACGGTGCCGAAGAGACTCAGAGCCTGATCGACCGCGTCGATGGTGGACGGGTCATCCCATTCTGCGTAGGCATCCGACGCCGCGCTGGTGTCGGGTTTCTCGTTGTATGCGAGACCGATTCGCATTCTAAAATCAGAATACGAAACGAGAGTGAGATGCGCAAGAGAGAGACGTCGAGCAAAACCGTCGAGCAACGACGTCGAGCAGAAGCGTAGGACGTTTTTGTTAGACGATGTTGCTAGACGACTCTGCTCGACGTCTTTCAGACCTTGTGATACGTGACGCGCGCAGCCTCCGCTCGGTCGTCGGCCGTGTAGATCTCGAAATCGGAGAAGAGCGCGCCGGCTTCTTTCTGCAGCAGTCGCAGTACGCCGATCGCCATGTGCCGGATTTCCAGCTCGGCCCCCTCGCCGCAGCGCAGCTCGAGCATCGTTCGCCACGCGCGCGAGTTCCCCGAGACGACGATCTTCACCTCGGTCGCGTTCGGCAGCACACTGCGGGCCGCCTCGCGCGCCATTTTCCGCCGGTGCACCTTGTCGGTGACCCACTCATAGCGTTGCATCAGCCCTTCGACCGCCCGCACATAGGCTGCCTGTGCCTCGGCGACCTGCTGCTGCCACTCCTCCTCGAGCCGCGTATCGCCGGCGACGGCGGGAGGCATGACGAAGGCGGCATGAGACTCGTCGACGTAGCGCTGCGAGATCTGCGAGTACCCGAACCCCGCCCGGTGGCGCACCAGCTCGTGTGAGCAAGAGCGCGAGATTCCCTCGATCAGCAGTACGTAGACGGCGTGCTCCAGCACCGAGCCGTGCCCCTGCTTCTTGATGTTCTCGAGATACTCGGCGGTCGTGCGATTGACAGGGTTGTGCTGGCTCATGTAGCACAGCCGGCCCGCGTACTCGGCGAGTCGCTCGCCATCACTCGCCGCGCCGCGCCACTGCACCGCGAGGTGTTCCGGTTCGAGAAACTGCGGGCGGGCGATCAGCGAGATACGCGGGGCTCGGAAAACTTCCATCGGGGCTAGTGTGCCAGCTCGAGTTTCGGTGTGGCCCATGCGGCGCTGCGCTCCACTTCTCGAAGTCGTGTTGCGATGTCTTCGGGGATGGCCGCGGCGCCGGCGCCGACCTTCAGCGCGGTCACGGGCGACCAGTCGGACGCGGGAATGATAACACCCGGGTTGAAGATGGACAGCGGGTCGTAGGCGCGCTTCACGTCGCGAAACAACTGCATCACCTCCGGGCCGTAGAAGCGCTCGAGGATACCCGCACGCAGCCGGCCGACGCCGTGCTCGCCCGACGGGACACCGCGCAGGCGGATCAAGAGGTCGGTGACTTCGTCGAAGAGCCCGCGCAGCGCCTCGCGCCAGCCGTCGCGCGTCGTATCGGGCAGGGTGTTGACATGGACGTGGCCGTCCCCGGCGTGCCCGAAGATCGCGACCGGAATGCCGCGACGATCGGCCGCAGCCCTGAGCCCGGCGACGTAGGCACCCAGCGCGTCGACCGGCACGCAACCGTCTTCGATGAGCTGCAGCGAACGTTGCGTGGGAGGAAGCCGGGCGAGGGCGGGGGACGCCTCGCGCCGCACGCTCCACAGCTTCTCGAGTCCCGCGCGGTTGACCGCTGTCTCGACGTGACTCACGGACTGCTTGAGGCCCCGGACCGCGTCTCCCACGACGCCGCGCGCCGCGGCCGCCGATTCGCGCTCGAACTCGACGAGTAACAGGCAGGCAACCTTCGGCGCCTCCGGAACGAACTGCAGCAGCGATTCGTCCAGCAGCTCGAGGGCGGACGGCTTGAGGGACACGAGATAGGGCACCGCCTCGGCCATCGACTCGAGATCGGCGAAGCCCAGCGCGGCACCCGCGACATCGGGAGGAATCGGATCGAGCCGCCAGTGGACCGCCGTCACGATCGCGAGCGTCCCCTCCGATCCTACGAGGAGATCGATCTCATCGCCGGTTTCGGCAAAACGGTCGAGGGCATAGCCCGAGGAATTCTTGCGGGTCTTGGGGAAGCGTGAAACCAGGTGTCTGGTGTCTGGTGTCAGGGTGAAGCGCTTCCCGCGCGCCGCTCCCCGCTCCACGACCCGTGCTGTGCCATCCGCCTCGACAATCTCGAGTGCTTGCACCCACGGCCGCAAACTGCCGTATCTCACGGTTCTCGGCCCGGCGGCGTTCGTGGCTACCATGCCCCCGCTCGTCGCGAACGCGCCCGATGAGGGATCGGGAGGCAGCCGCAGGCCGTACGGTTTGGCGGCGGCGTTCACTTCGGCCCAGGTGACCGACGCGCCGGCGCGGGCGGTGCGGCCGTGAGGATCGACGACGAGATCGGAAAACCGGGCGCTCAGGTCCACGATGACGCCATTCCCGACATTCCCACCGGGCATCCCGCTGCCCGCGCCCCGTGGGATCAGTGCGAGGTGTGACTCGCGCGCCTGCCGTACGAGGGCAACGACATCGTCCTGGTTCTCCGGAATCGCAACCGCGGCGGGCAGAATGCGATAGATGCCCGCACCCTCGGCGTATGCCGCGCGGACACGAGCGTCGGTGACTAACACGTTCCAAACTTGACACCGGGGGAGCACAACGTGAAGCTTCGTTGCCGATGGCTCCACAACAGACCGTTACGCCTCCCGCCCTCCCCGGCCCCCCAACGAGCGCGCCCGCCCCCCGCGCTCAGTTGATCCATATCGAAGTGGATCGGCGGCTGGGCCACGAGTGGGACGAATGGAATGGCCGGCCCTTGCCTAAGGGCGGCGATTTTTCCGCACCGCCCCGGCTGTTCTTTGGCTTCGCTGCCCTTACCGTTGCGACCGTCTCAGGCGTAGTCGCCCTTCTTCTTTATCTGATCGCGCCACGGCTAGGCAGGCTCTGGGGACCTTTGCCCCAGACTCTGTGGATCGCCCTGGCCGCCTTCGCCGCGCTCCAGTGGCTGTATCTCGGCGTGCTCGCGGCGGCTTTCTATAGCACACGAAATCTGTTGCCCGAGCGTTTGCTGGAGCGTGGTCCCTATTTGCAGCTCATGAACTACACGTCCCTGATCGCGCGAGCGTTTGGCAAGCGTGACTGGGTTGAACATGCGGCGATCGACGTTTACAACACGCTCGCGGAGCGGCGGAACCGCAGGGTCGGGAAGGGCGAGCTGCTGGTGCTGATCCCCCGGTGTCTCTCGAAACAGGCGCTCGACGGCGTGCTCGAGATCGCGGGGCGATACGAGGTTCCGGTCTTCGTCGCGACGCGCGGCCAGCTCGCGCGCCGCGTCATCCGGGAGCGTCGTCCGCGGGCCGTGGTCGCGGTGGCGTGCGAGCGCGACATGATGACCGGCTTGCGCGACGTGGCGGGGAAGCTGCCCGTCCTCGGTCTCACGATGCAGCTCCCCAACGGGCCGTGTCGTGACGCGACTATCGACCTCGGACAGATGGAGCGATGGGTGCAGGGACTCGTCGCCGCAGCGCCAGCCCGAGGACACACCAAGCAGTAAAGGCGAGCCATTCAACTGCAGTCAAGCTTCCCGGAATAGCAGGCACCACTTTCATTAGCACGATCGCGACACTCACCACCACGCCTATCATCGCGATGGCGACGCCGTCCCGCGTGCTTTGGCGACGCGCCAGCGCGATGTACGCCAGGCAGGCGGCGCACCAGCCGATCGCTCCGACTGCCGCACCGACTTCGCTGATAGGCACGAGTACCGCATCGCCGAGGAATGCGGCGGCCGCAGTGGGAATCGCCACGAACGCGATGGCCAGAACGGGGGTGCCGAATCGAGGATGTACGGCGCCGAGCGCGGGATGCACCAGCCCACGCCGCCCGAGTGCGTAGACGAGCCGCGTGGCCGCGACAAAATTGCCGTTGAAGACCTTGAAGAGTGACAGGACGGCAGCGGCGAGAATCAGTCGCGCGATCCACGGCGTGCCGAACGCGCGCGCGAACGCGGCGTCGGTCCCCAGATGCTGACTGACGATGTCGGTCCACGGATACACCCACGCGACCACGCCGACGATCACGACGTAGAACAAGCCCGCCGCCAGGAGCGCGACGGTGATGATCCGTGGGAGCGTGGTCGGCCGGAGGTGCGGGAGCGCTTCCTCCGACGCCTTGGGAATCGACTCGAAGCCGGTCATGAAGTAGGGCACGATCTGCATGACCAGTAGGACGGAGATGAACGGTCCGACTGGAGCGAACAGCGGCTCGACATTCGCTGGACTGCCGTGCCCGATGCCCAGCGCCACGAACACCGCGAAGCACACGAGCAGGCCGATTGTCGTGATGTCCTGAAAGCGTCCGCTGAGCCGGATGCCACGGTAGTTCACCAGGCCGATGGCGGTCGTCAGGCCGAGACCGGCAAGCAGTCGCGGCAGCGTGATGGCCTTTCCCGCGACGGTGTAAAGCACGACGGCGTTCATCCCGGGAAACAGCCGTGCGAGCAGGTTGCCGATCGCCACTGCTTCCCACGGACACACGATTGCGTACGCGAGGACCATCATCCAGCCGGCGGAGAAACTCACGGCGGACGAAAAGACACGCTCGGTGTAGGCGATTTCGGCGCCGGCGTCGGGAATGAGTCGCACCAGGCGACCGTACGTGTGGGCGATCGGGAGGAACAGCAAGGCGCCCGCCAGAAAGCCGAGCATCGCGCCCCCTGGCCCGCCGCGACGCAGCCAGTCGTCGATGACGACCAACCAACCGGCCCCCACTATGCTGCCGAAACCGAATGTGAAGTACTCGAGGGCGCCGAGGCTCTGCCGGAGGCTAGTAGGTCGTGACTCCAAGCTTGTCCTTTAGCGCGGCGAACAGCTGCTCGGCACGCAGCTGACCAGCTGAGCCCGGGGCCGCGGCACGCTCGAGATCCCGTCGCGTGCGCGACGGATCTTCGCTCGGCCGGTACACCGCTTCGATCGTGACGCGCGCCTTGCCGGGCACGTCAGGATCGGCCCACAGGCGTAAGCGATGCGTGCCCGCGAACGCGTTCGTCTCGAGAAACGCGTCCCGCAGATTCACGAAGCGCACGCGGATGGTGTCGGCGCGGAGCAACGAATCGGCAAACCGTGTGACGCGTTCGGGCGGTGCGTTGATCACTGCGTGCAGCGCCTCAGGCATCGGAGCAAACGCAGGACGGGTCGTGGTGGGGGTGCATGCGGCGAAAAGAAGTGCGAATGCGAAATGCGAAATGCGAAACTTGAGGACAAGCGTATTTCGCATTCCAAATTTCGAATTTCGCATTAGTGGGAGTGCGGTGGTGTACCAGGCGGGTGCGCATGCGTCGCCTTTGCGGTGTCCGCGGGCGCCCCGTGTTCATGCTCTTCACCGGGCTGGTGGTCGTGCCCTTCCTCCCGGTTTTCGAGCTCGACCTGCAGCGTCCGGGACGGAATTCCGGCCGCGTGCTGGAACATGAGCCTGCCTCCGAGCACGCCGGTCCAGACCAATCCCAAGAGTCCCACGACGCTCAGCACACGCGTGAACGCGAGCTCCTGCGCCGGCATCTGGAAACGGCGGATGAGACGCCAGCCGAGCACGACGGTGAACAGGGCCATCGTCAACAGCGCCATGTTCTCGTGCTTTTCCATCAGCTCGTGAATCGCTGCACCGTGGTCGATGCCTCTCGACGCGAGCTTACCCGCGACGACTGCCGCCCATCCGCCGATCACGCCGGCCCACAACGTCCAGATGGCCGCCCACATGAGCGATTCCCGCTTCGTCGCCGCCGCGGCGATATCGAACAGCACCGCCACGAGGAGCAGGGCCGCGGGAAGATCGTTCAGGAGCGCGTGCCAGCGTGCAGCGTCGTAGCCGAACATTAGAGCCCCAAGTTGCTGACGGTGGGAGGATTGGACGAGTAGTCGTAGAAGCCCTTCCCCGATTTCCTGCCGTGCATGCCCGCGAGCACCATGCGCTTGAGCAGCGGCGGCGGCGCGTACCGCGCCTCGCGGTACTCCTTGAACATGATCTCGGCGATATGGTGCGTGGTGTCGAGGCCGACGAGATCGAGCAGCGTGAGCGGACCCATCGGATAGCCGCAGCCGAGCTGCATCGCCTTATCGATGTCGGGCACGCTTCCGACGCCGCGCTCCACGGCCCGGATCGCGTCCAGCAGATAAGGAACGAGCAACAGGTTCACGATGAAGCCGGAGTTGTCTTTCGCGGCGACGGGCTCTTTGCGGAGCGAGGCCGCGAACGCGAATGCGCGTTTGAACGTCTGCTCCGACGTCGTCACCGTGCGCACGACCTCCACCAGCGCCATCAGTGGCACGGGGTTGAAGAAGTGCAGGCCGACGAACCGGTCCGCGCGCTTGGTGGCCGCCGCCATCTCGGCGATCGTGAGGCTCGAGGTGTTCGAAGCGAAGATGGTGCCGGGACCGCACAGCCCGTCCAGCTCCCTGAACAGCGCGTTCTTCAGCGCCAGGTCCTCGGTGATCGCCTCGATCACGATATCCGACGGCTTCAGGTCGGCGACCGTCGTCGTGAAGGTCAGGCGTTTGAGCGTCGCATCCCGATCCGCGGCCTGGAGCTTTCCTTTCTCCACGAATTTCGCGAGCGACTTCTCGATGCCGGCACGGCCGCGATCGAGCACCTCCTTGGATACGTCACGGACGATCGTGTCGTAGCCGACGCTCGCGGCGACCTGGGCAATCCCGCTGCCCATCAAGCCGCAGCCGAGCACTCCGACGCGCTGGATGTCCGCCAATTCCTCAGCTCCTGGTTTTGGGCTTCGCGGGAGTCTCGAATGCTTTGCGCACTTCTTCGGCGATCTTGACGAAGGTCTGGGTGCCGGGCAACACGCCCGGGCTGGAGGACCGGACTTCCCCGCGCTCGAGCCGATCGAGGATCTGCTCCAGCGCCACCTGCATGCGCTCGTTGGCGCCCCGGTAGGTGCGGGCGACCGCGGCTCCTCCGAGCGTCAGGCCGACCCCCGGCAGGAGCTGGGCGAGCGCGAGCGGCGGAACGAAGGCGGCGGCTGCGGCCGTCATGCCCCAGCCCAGTACAAAGAGGACGGAGGCCCCCGAAATCCGCTTCGTGCGCTCCGGCCGGATGTCCGCCTCGAGGCGTACGAGACAGAATCCGGGCTCGAGCTGGACGACCTGCCCGGTGATCTCCGCGGCGCGCGCCAGCGAGTACCGTCGCTTTCCCGCGAACGCGCGCTGAATCGATGCGAACGCGCCCGCCTTGGGCTCCCAGGACGTCCGGTCGGCGAAACGCCGTTTGGGCTGGAGCAGCTCTTCGTCGGTCATCCACCGGCTCAATTCGCGCTCGACCGCTGCGCGTTCGCCGGGGACGACACGGTGCGCCACGATCGACCGCGGACCCGTCAGCCACGCCCAGGTCCCGGTCGCGACGTCAGGGACGATGCGCGTCTGCTCCTCGAGCATCGCTTGACGCAGGTAGCGGTCGGGGATGCCGACGTCCTTCCCGAGCGCCAGGACCTCGCTGTTCGTGAGACCGTCGCCGACGTCGTGTTCTCCAGCCTGGAGCTCGGCGGCGCGCTTGATGATGCGCTCCAGCGCCTCACGGCTGACGAGGTCCTTCCCCATCAGACCTTGGCCTTCCCCTTGCTGGGGACCGCGGGCAAACGCTCCCCTGCGGTGCGCTCGGGGAGTGCCCGGCCGCCCGAATCCCCGGCCTGCTCCGGCGCGAGCCGCTCCATGAAGCCCCTGAACAGGTCGATCGGAATCGGAAAGATCGTGGTGGAGTTGTTCTCCGAAGCGATCTCGTTGACTGTCTGCAGATAGCGGAGTTGAATGGCGGCCGGCTCTTTGCCGATGATGTGCGCCGCTTGCGCCAGCTTCTCGGCTGCCTGCAGCTCGCCCTCGGCGTTGATGACTTTGGCCCGACGCTCGCGCTCGGCCTCGGCCTGACGAGCCATCGCCCGCTTCATCTCGGGCGGCAGGTCGACGTCTTTTACCTCGACGGCCGACACCTCGATGCCCCAGTCTTCCGTGCGCGTGTCGATCGTCTGGCGCAGGATCGCGTTGATCTTGTCACGGTTCGCCAGTAGCTCGTCCATTTCCGTCTCACCCAGCACCGATCGCAGCGTCGTCTGCGCGAGCTGGCTCGTGGCGTAGAGGTAATTCTCCACTCCCACGACAGCCTTGTCGGGCGTCTTCACGCGCATGTACAGGACGGCATTGACCTTGATGGAGATGTTGTCGCGGGTGATCACGTCCTGGGGCGGGACGTCGATCGCCATCACGCGCAGCGACACCTTCTGCATCCGTGCCAGCACGGGAGGGAGGAAGATCAGCCCCGGTCCCTTGGTGGGCCGCAGACGGCCAAGCAGGAAGTACACGCCGCGCTCGTATTCGCGCAGTACGCGCAGGCCCGAAAAGAGATAGAGCGCGATCAAACCGATCGCTCCGACGAGTATGTCGCTCACAAAACTTCGACGATCACCGCCGCCCCCTGACCTCCCCCAATGCACGCGGAGCCGAGGCCAAACCGCTTCTTGTCGCGCCGCAGCGCGTGCAGCAGGTGAATGGTGATGCGCGTGCCGGTAGCCGCGAGCGGGTGCCCGATCGCAATCGCGCCGCCGCAGACATTGGTGCGCGTGCGGTCCAGGCCCAGCTCGCGCTCGACCGCGAGATACTGCGGTGCGAAGGCTTCGTTCACTTCGACGAGATCCATCTGCTCCAGTTTCATGTTCGCCTTCGCGAGCGCCTTGCGGGCCGCGGGCGCGGGCCCGATACCCATGTGCTTCGGTTCGACGCCGGCGACGGCCCATGCGACCAGGCGGCCAAGCGGCTTCAGTCCGTGCGCCTTGGCGTACGCCTCACTGGCGAGCACCGTCGCGGCCCCGCCGTCCGAAATGCCGGAGGCGTTTCCCGCCGTGACGAGTCCATCTTTCTTGAAATACGGTTTGAGCCCGCTGAGGATCTCGAGCGTGGTGTCGGGCCGCATGTGCTCATCGGCGCGAAACTCGACTTCCTTCCCCTTCACCTTGACCGTCACGGGGATGACTTCGTCCTGGAACGCGCAGGCGTCCCACGCCTGCTTGGCGCGCCGCTGCGAGGCGACCGCGACTTCATCGACTTCCTTGCGAGTGAGCTTGTACTTCTCGGCGAGGCTCTCGGCGGTCTCGGCCATGGAGAGGCCGCATTGCGGGTCCTTCAGTGCTTCCCACAGCAGATCCTCGAGCGGCGCAGGTCCGAGGCGCAGTCCCCAGCGCGCGCCGCGCACGACGTGGGGCGCCTGGCTCATCGACTCGGCGCCGCCGGCGAGCACGGCATCCGCCTCGCCCAGCAGAATCAATTGCGCGCCCTGCGTGATCGCTTCGAATCCCGAACCGCACAGGCGATTCACGGTGACCGCGGGCGCTTCGATCGGCAGGCCGGCCTTGAGGCCGACGTGCCGGGCCATGTAGATGGCGTCGGCCGACGTCTGAAGGGCGTTTCCAAAAACAGTATGTCCGAAATCGCTCGCGGGAACGCCGGAGCGCTGGATGGCATGGCGGGCCGCGGCCGCGCCTAAGTCGATGGCTGACAGGTCCTTCAAAGAGCCGCCGAACGCGCCGAACCCCGTCCGGACCCCGGACAGGAACACGACGTCTTTTGTGGCGCCCTGAGTCTTCATGTGTCCAACTCCATCATGAGTGGGCGGAATATGGGTCTGCAGCGGATGTGACGGTAGGTCATGACGCGAAAACACGAGCGGCGGACGGGGTTGTTCCCCATCCGCCGCTCGACGATCAGTCGACACAATTACCGCACGAGGTCAACCCACCCGGCCTCATTGGCCACGATCGCAACACTGCCAGCCCGATCGAATGCGATGTGCCGGGGCAGGCCTCCGGTCTGGAGCGTCCCGACGCATGCGAGGGTATGCGCGTCGACCATGGCGATCCGGCCGGCGGTGCGCAGGCTCGCGTACACGACGGTCTGGTCGGGCGTCACGGCCACCTCGTCCACGGGAGTGTCGAATGTTCGTCTCACGATCTTTCCGGTGGGCAGGTGCACCAAATCGAGCCATCCGCGCTCGTTGCCGCAGTAGAGGCGCAGACCATCGGTCGAGAGCGCGACGCCCAACGGTTGCCCACCCACGTCGTAGCGGTGCGTGATGGAGAGACTCCGCGCATCGAGCTCGAGGAGGTGGCCGGCTTTCCACGTGGGGACATAGAGGCGGTTACCCGCGGGATGGATCGCCAGCTCGGTGCACGCCAACGGCAAGGCGGTGGAACGCACGATCCGCCCGCCGTTGTCGGTGAGCGCACAGACGCACAGGCGATCGAGATTCGTCGAGACGTAGAGCGTCCGCGCGTCCGGCGACAAGACCGCCCCGAGCGGATCGCCCTCCATGGCGATGGAGCCGGTGCGGCGCCGCCAGGCGAGATCGACCACGGCGACGTCTTTCGTGAACTGGTTGGTGACCCACGCGCGCTCGCCCGAAGGCGCGACGATTACGCGGGTCGGGGCGATCCCGACGCGAATGCCCCCGGTCGACGCGAGCGGCTGCAGGTGCAGGCGCTCCAGGACGGCGGCATGGAGCCGGGTGAGCCACGCGGACCCATCGGCTGCGATGGAGACGTCGAACGGATAGCCGGTGATTCCCAGTCGCGAGGCGAGCACCCCGCGGGGCCGGCCCACGGGATCGTCCACCGGGCGAGGAGGGCGGCGGACGGCACGGATGCTGAAATCGGATCTGAAGTCGCCGCCGCCGACCGCGAGTGCCCGGCCCGTTCCGTCGCCCTGCCGCGCCGCGGCCTGCCAATAGGGTTGCAGCACGAGCTGCTGCATGCCGCTGTCCTTCCAGACCGTCCGAAAGCGCATGATTGCGCCGGCGGTACCGCCGCGGCGTACGCGTGACCACGGTTGTCCCATCAAACGGCGCACGAGCCGGTAACAGGTTGCGGGTTCGAGATGTGACTGGCGCGCCAACGCGAGCAGCGATGCTCCGGTTTGCTCCCATTGCAGGACCCAGTAGAACAACCGCGTCCACCCGGCGAGCTCTTCGAGCGGCGGCAGGCTCGCCCGACGCAACGTCCGGGCTACTTGATGGCGTGTACGGAGTCCAAGGAACGTGGCGACGTCGCCGGCCGGCGGCAGCAGGCCGTTCTTACAGGCCAGGACATCGACGACCGCACGAGCTTCACCCGCCAGGGACGGCAGCGCGACGTTGAGGATCTTGGCCAGCGGCAGCGGCGGCATGCACTACCTTCTCGCCCGTGGGAATTAATTCCTACACACACTAAACCAATCAGTGCCAACCCTGTCAACTGGGATTCAAACTAGGGTCCCCAAGGCAGATACCACTTCGGCTGTTTTCGCGTCACCGCCGAGATCAGGTGTGCGGGCCGTGCTCGCCAGCAGTGTGCGGACGGCTTCCTTGAGATCGGCGGCTGCGGCTGGGTGGCCCAGGTGCTCGAACATCAAACCGCCGGTCAACACCGCGGCAACGGGGTTGGCTACACCTTTGCCTACCAGTCCCGGCGCGGAGCCATGTACCGGTTCGAACAGCGCGTGCCGCTTGCCGGGGTGGAGGTTGGCGCTGGCGGCGACACCCAGGCCCCCGACGAGCCCCGCACCCAGATCGGAGAGGATGTCCCCATACAGGTTGTTGGTCACGATGACCTGAAAGCGCTCCGGCTCGCGCACCAGCTCGAGCGCCAGCGCGTCCACGTAGCGGTGCTCGGCGGTGATGCCGCTGTAGTCCTTGGCGATTGCCTTGAACCGATCCTACCAGATCCGGTGTGTCGGGATGGCGTTCGACTTGTCGCTCATCGTGACGCGTGTCTTGCCGTGCTTCGTTGCCCAGTCGAAGGCCGCCCGAATGATCCGCTCGACCCCTCTGCCGGTATTGACCTCCTCGGCGACATGCTCATCGCCGGACGAGCGGCCGCGGCCTAGATACTGGCCTTCGGTATTCTCCCGAAAGATCACGAAGTCGATGGGCGGCGGGGCCGATGGGCTGATGGGCGGCAGTCGAAGGGGGGTTAGGTCGGGATGCAGGAGCTCAACCGGTCGGAAATTCACGTACAGGTCGAGTTTGAAGCGCAGCCCAAGGAGGATAT
>QHUF01000337.1 GCA_003221075.1 Gemmatimonadota bacterium | reverse complement strand
CGCACCTATCGGGTGCTCACCGAGCTCCTCCCCGCGCGCCGGTTCGAGTACGGACTCTCGGCAGGCCGCTGCCCGCAGCCGTCCTTTATCTGCAATGCGACTACGAATGTCGACCTGCGCTACGGCGCCACGGCGCGGTGGACCGTGCAGGGTGGACTCGACCAGTTCTGGCGGGACTCGCTTCCCGACCGGACGCATCCGTACGCGGCGTTGGTTGGAAATCCGAGCAACGCCTGGGCGATCCAAAGCGAGGTGATCGGCGCTGGACTCGTGCGCGGCGCGCTGCGCTACGAGCCGTCGGTCGATCTGCGGTTAGAAGGAGAGTACGTCCACTTTGCGCGGGATTCGGCGTCGGTGCTGGCCGTGCCGGGGCGGCGCGCGCAGTGGACCATCTCCGGATTCCTCCGTCCCAACACGAGCAACGGATTTTTCTTCCTCGACGGGCGATTCGAGCGGATCAGCACCGATGCCGGCGCGCTGACGCGCACGCGCCTCGGCGCCTCGCTGCAGACCGACGAATTGCGGCTCCTGCCGTACGTGCGCACCGAACATGGGGGAGCAACCCACGGCGAGTTCGTCGGACTCGCGACGTTCGTGTTGCCGCAGGCCCGCTGGGGCAGATTCCTGAGTCAGGTGTTGCTGCGGACCAACGCGGAGATCGAGCGCCGGGCGGGTCTCGTCTCCTGGTCCGCGTTCGCGGCGCGTTCCCTCACGCGCGGGGTGCGTATCGAGGTGGGCGCCAACTGGCTGCGCGGCAACGCCCCCGGGGGGGGCGGGGGGGGGCTCACGTACACGATGACCGTGACGTCGTACTTCTCGGCGATGCGCGCCGTGACATCGGTGCTCGCGCCGCCGGGCCAGCCGGTCAGCGCCACGCAGTTCCTGCAGGGTTCGGTGCTGTGGGACCGCCGGACCAATCGGCTGGGTGCGGCCCCCGGCCCCTCACTCGAACGTTCCGGCCTGTCGGGACACGTCTTCATGGACGTGAACGCGAACGGCATCCGTGACGTGGGCGAACCGGCGATCGCGAACACGCGGGTGCTCGTGGGGTGGCTGTCGACCCGCACCGACTCGGACGGCGCGTATCGGCTCTGGGATCTCGTGCCCTTCGAGCCGGTCATCGTAAGCCTCGACTCGACGTCGCTGGACTCGCCCTTGCTCGTGCCGCTGTACGCGCGGACGAGCATCGTGCCGGGGCCCAATCGCTTCCGCAGTCTCGACATCCCGGTCGTCGAAGCGGGAATCATCGAGGGTCGCGTCGTCCGCAGCGGTGCGGGGGTCGGTGGCGTGACGCTGATTCTCACCGATCGGCGGAGCGGCATGCCGCGCACGCTCGTGACGTTCAACGACGGCGCGTTCTATCTGATGGGTGTGAAGCCGGGAGACTACGAGCTGACCGTCGAGGAGCAGGTGCTGGATGCCCTCGCGGTGGATGCCGAGCCGCTGCGGTTCAGCCTGGTACCGACGGCGAACGGCATTGGACGGTCGGATCTGGTGGTCCGTCTCAAGTCGCGGTTTTAGCGGCGTCCGCCACCTGCCGCAGGACGTCTTCGAGCTTGGCGAAATCGTACGGCTTCACCAGCGACGGCACACCCGAGTCTTTCAACAGCGACGACGTGTCGTTCGCGAACGTATCGCCCGTGGTGAAGATCAGGCGGTTCACCATCGCCGGATACTCGCGGCGCAGCCGATCCAGGAACTCGCCGCCGCTCATTCCGGGCATGCGCACATCCGACACAATCACATCGAAGCGCTCGCGGCGCAGCACCCGCAGCGCGTCGCCTCCGTCCTCGACCGCGATCACGTGCATGCCGCGGCGTTTGAGGAAGGTGGCGGGGGTGTCGAGCGCTGGCGCGTGCGCGCGTCTCGCGGCAGCGAGACTGTGAACGTCGCCCCATTGCCCGGCACGGAGTGCACCGAGATCCGGCCGCCGTGGTCGTGCACAATCCCGTAACAGATGGATAGGCCGAGGCCGGAGCCCATGCCTTCCGGCTTGGTCGTAAAAAAGGGATCGAAGATTTTTTCCTGAATGTCGCGCGGGATGCCGGGCCCGGTGTCGGCGACCTGAAGCTCCACGCCGTCGCCGGCCATTGTTCGAATCGTGATGGCCCGGCGCTCCGGCACCCTGGTCAGCGCCTGCTCGGCGTTGATCAGCAAATTGAGCAGGAGCTGCTGGACTTCCGATCCGTTGGCCCACGCCTTGGGGTTCGCCTCGTCGAGCTCGAGATTGACTGTGATGTTGAGTGTGGTCAGGTGATATGAACGCAGCGCGAAGGTGCGGCGCACGATTTCGTTCAGCTCGACGAGGGTCCGCTCCTTGCTTCCCGCGCGCGCGAAGGCGAGCAGGTTCGAGGTGATACGGCCGATCCGTGTCGCCTCGTCATACATCATCTGGACGGTCTCGCGCTGATCGGGGGGGAGCTGATCGAGCAGCAGGGTTTGTGCGAATCCCGAGATGATGGCGGCGGGGTTGTTGATTTCGTGGGCTACGCCGCTCACCAGTTGTCCCATCGCCGCGAGCTTCTCGGCCTGCTGCAGCTGTGTTTGTGTGCGCCGCTGCTCGGTGATGTCGCGGACGAGGACGAGCACCTTGGGGATGCGGCCGCCTTCGCGCACCGGTGCGATGAGGACCTGGGCGGTGCCGTCGTTGCGATCGGGCCGCTGAAACGGAACTTCGAAGCGTCGCAGCTCCCCGTCGAACGCCGCGGCCAGATTCTCGCGCGCAATGCGCGCACCAGTCCCCTCCAGCCACGCCAGGGCCGATCGCTTGCCGCTGCTCTCGCGTGGTTCGCCGGGAGACGCGTTGACGAGCACACGGCCGGATGAGTTTTCGTCGAGCACGTAGCCGTCACGGTCCACCACGGTGATGGCGTCGGGGACCGCTTCCATGAGGAGGCGGAGATTGCGCTCCGCGGACGCCGTCGCGCTCAATGAGCTCATCAACGAACGGGTCTGGTTGGCGACCTCGTCTTCGAGGACCCGCGCGTACCGTCGATCCACGCCGAGGGAGTAGACCACGCGGGCGGCTACGATCGCCAGCCCGACGCCGATAATCATGGCATCATCGCCGTCCCCTTGGGGTTTTAGGATCGCGAAGATGGCCATGCCGGTCATGCTCACGAGCCCGACGGCGAGGGCGACGATGCGGGTCGTGATTCCCGGTTCCGGCCTGGTCGATGCGTGCCGTTCGAGGTGCCGGGCGTAGTCGGGCACGATCGCTGCGGCTGCGGCGATCATCAGCAGTCCTGCGTCCCACGTGAGGTCCAGCGGGCCACCCGCCTGAAATGTTCCGCGCAGCGCGACAACAGCGTAAATGACATTGCCGATTGCGAACACGATCAGCCCCGGGGACACCAACGCTGCCGTAGCCGCGGGGAACACCGGCCGCCGCAGCATCTGGATCAGGATGATCCATAAAACCGCGACGGCGCCGACGGACCAGCCGATGCTCGTGAGGAGGGCCAGCGGCGAGACCGGCGTCGGGTCGCGGAGCAACGGCTCGAGCAGAAACTCGTACGCGAAGGCACCGACGGTGAACGTGACGAGGACGGTATCGAGGGCCAGTTCGGGGTCGGCGCGGCGCGCCGGTTGCCCGCGGACCAGCGTCAACACCCCGGCGATCAGGCATACGTAGATGCCGAGGAAACCGATGTCTGCCAGCGAAGGGTATGGCCGCGGCGCTCCGTGCCAGAGGTCGTAGTACGTCCACACCAGCTGGCCCGCGAAGAACGCGCCGCACCCGGCGCCGATCCACTGCCAGGCACGGCGGAGCTGCGACGTCGCAGCGCGGCGCGCGGATACGAAGCACGCGAACGCTGCGAACCCGGCTGCCCAGCCCCAGCAGATATCCGAGATGATGATGAGCGTGCGCCGGTCGCTCGCCGGGAACGCGTACAGGAGCACCATCGCCACCAGCGACACGACGGCGATGCTCAACAACACGCGCGCGGACCGGCTCACCGGCATCATTTCAGGACACTCCGAGCCTAACTTATCCGCATTATGTTTGCCCGCCAATGAATCAGCTCAGATGGATGCGTGCGCCGGAGGAATCGCTCGCGCAGTGGGACGAGCACGTCGCACTCGCGGCGGCCGTCCGCGCCGACGGGCTGACGCGCACCCTCGTGTGCGGCATGGGCGGATCGAGTCTCGTTGCCGACGTGCTCGCCGAGACGTTCGGCGCGCGGAGTCTGCACGTCCTGGACAGCACCAATCCGGAAGCGGTGCGTGCGGCGGTGTCCCCGGCCGATCTGGCCCACACGCTGTTCGTCGTCTCGAGCAAGTCCGGCAACACCGTCGAGACGCTCGCCTTCTGCCACTACTTCATGGCCCGGGCGCGCCCCGAGCAGTTCGTCGCGATCACCGAATCCGGTACGCCGCTCGAGGCCCTCGCCCGCGAGCGGCGGTTCCGGGCGATCATCCCGCATCCACCCGACGTGGGTGGACGCTATTCGGCGCTCACCGCCGTTGGAATGGTCCCTGCGGCGCTCGGTAATATCGATGGGCGCAGGTTGCTCGAGCGTACTGGCCACACCGACATCGCAGCGGCAAAAAAGTTGGGTGTCACCATTGCCGCCAAGGCCAAGTCGGGAGCCGATAAACTGCGTGTGACGCCTCCCCCCCAACTTGCCGCGCTGGCCCGCTGGATCGAGCAAATCGATAGATGCGACCGCGTTTTCCTCCGATCCACTGGATCTCGGCGGCGAATTCCTCCGCTGGGAATACGCTACCCAAGCATTGGGCGAGCAGCTCGGCGTGAACCCATTCGATCAGCCCGATGTCGAGGAAGCGAAACGGCTGGCCCGCGCCGAACTGACTGGTGGAGGGGCGCAGCATGCCGCGCCCCTACCCACGCTGATGCCGGGGCAGCTCAGAAAGCGGTCTCGGCCGGGGGACTACGTCGCCATTCTCGCTTACGTCCCGCCCACGCCGGAGATCCTCGTGCAGCTGCAGGACCTGCGCGCTGTCTGGGGCGAGAAACTTGGTTGCGCCTCGACACTCGGTATTGGCCCGCGCTACCTCCACTCCACCGGCCAACTGCACAAGGGCGGACCCAACACCGGCCTGTTTCTTGTGATCACGACGGATATCGGCGAGGATCTCGAGATCCCATCGATGGGCTGGACATTCGGCCAGTTGCATCACGCCCAGGCGCGCGGCGACGTCCGGGCCCTGCTCGCGCGCGGCCGGCGCGTCGCGCACGTGCATCTGACGCGCCTCGAGGAGCTGGGTGGGCTCGCTTAGAAACTGAGCCAGTAGTTGAGCTTGACCAGCAGGACGTTCGTCGGCCGGTCGAGGAACAGCTCTCGCTCGAAGTCGCGTCCTACGTCGAAGCCAGCGTCGTACGGAACGTAGCCCGAGCGACTCTGCGTCCACACGACGAA
>QHUF01000336.1 GCA_003221075.1 Gemmatimonadota bacterium | reverse complement strand
CCGGAGCTCGATCTCCGCCCGTTTGCGGTCTTCGATATCGAGGTTGATCCCGATCCAGTGCAGGATCGTGCCATCATTCGCCCGGAGTGGTTCAGCGCGGGTGAGGAACCAGCGGTACGTTCCGGCGAAGTTCTGAACTCGAAAACTCGTTTCGCCAGGGGAGCCTGTCTTCAGGCAGTCTGACCAGACTCGCCGCGATTCTGCGGCGTCGTCCGGATGCACAAATGCAAGATGGGCGTCCCAGGCCGCGTGCGTCTCGGCACCGAGTCGCAGCGGATGGTCGCTCGGCAGACCAAGGTAGTCCGCGCAGCGTGTATTGACGAACGTGAGCCCGCCGGTGGGGTTCGCGTACCAGGTGTAAGCCGGAATCTTGTCGAGTGTGGCCTGCAGCTGCGCCTCACGCGAGCCGATGTTCGTGGCGTCGACCATTGGCGTCAGATATACGGCGCGGTAACCGGTTGGCAATGGCCAACGAGGGTTGTCGCCGCCTTTCCTATCCTCTTCTTGCTGCTCGCGGGCGTGCTGCGCTAGCAGCTCAGATAACCTCCTCCCGATTTCGACTCCGCTCCAAAAACAACGGCGTCTCCCACATTCATGGTCTCAGGATGTAGACGTTGAAGTTGATGTCGTCGGCAAATGGCGGGTCGAACGGACTCCCGATCGGGTTTGTCGGAGTCACGAGACTGATCGGGAGCGTGATGGAGCCGCTGCCGCCGTAGGTGACCGGCGAACCGACCGGGGCGGACAGATTCATCACGTTAAAGACGCGATACGTTCCGGCGGCGAGCTTGCCCGTCAGATCTACGGTGAAATCTCCCGCCCCTGTCCAGTTGTAGACTACGACAGTGGCCCGGTTCGGGTCAAAACTGCTCCCCCAGCTGAATACCTGCTGGGCCGTCGGTGCTGCGCTGAACGTTTGGTCCGACAACCCGAGCTGGGTGCCATTCTTCCAGGTGGTGAAGGTCTGCTGTTGGCTGTACGTTGTGCACGCGGGACTCACGAAGTAGTTCCACGAATATGATGCGGGATCCCGATACTGCTTGTTGCCGGTCCAGGACCAGATGGTTCCGAGCGGGCCGGAGGTCAGGCAGTGCGTGGTGGCGACCAGCGTCCCCGCGCACGAGCCGCCGGGCTTGCAGCCGATAAGGGTGTTGTTGGTGACCGTGGCCGATGTCCAGTGACTCATGAAGACAACGAGGTCCCAGGGCGACGCGTCCGTTCCCTTGCCCACGAAATAGTTGTCGCTGACTTGTACCGCTCCGTTAATCGCGGCAGCGTCCCAGCCGATCTTGACGTTGTTGCACATACCCGAACGCTCCGGAGCGCCGAAATACGTCATATTGCCCGTCACCACATCACCCGTGGTGGATGTCTCGCCACCGAGGAGAATGTTGCTGGCGCAGGACGAGGCCTGGGGGCCCAGGCTACCGTTGTTAAACGAGACATTGCCGCTCAACGTGACGTTGTTGAGCGTGTTGGCCGTGCCGCTGTAGACGTGGATCCCGTAGCCATACTGGTTGAAAATCACGTTCCCCCGAGCCGTGACTCCTGTCGTACTGTGAAAATACAATCCGTGCCCGTCAGTCGAGCCATCAGATTTTTGCCAGCCGTTATTGAAGACGATGTTTCCATCGAACTCGGCGCCGTCCGCGTTATCGCCGTTGAACACGGCAATGCCGAGGTCGTGCAGCAGCAGACTCACAAAGGCAATATGGTCGCCCTCGTTGAAAATCCCGTCCCGCCGATAGTCATGACAGCTAATATCAGCGGGGTCGGGGTCGGATCGGCTGGTGGCGATGTTGACCAGCTCGAGATCCTGAAACGTCACCCACGCGACCGCGGGCCCGACGTGCAGCAGAGTGGCGGCGTTGTTCGCATTGATGCAGTCGGCTGCATTCAGGCGCAGCACCGGATGCGCCCCGGGCGCGGCGCGGAAGGTCGTGCGCCGGCTGCTCGTACCGTTCACCGCCGAGGTCGGTTCGAACGAGGTATTCCCAATCATGTCGTAGTTTCCGTCCAGGAGATAAATCCGGTCCCCCGCATGAATTCGGGGCGAGCCCGTGCTCGGATCAGGGGCGCCCGCCAACGCGTGCTGCAACGGCCAGGCTTGCGATGGTGAACTCCCGTCGTTGGACGTGCTCCCCGTCGGGGAGACGTAGAACGTCGGAATCGAGCCTCCACTCGGCATCAGGTAGATGCCGGACACCCAACCGTCGGGTGTCGTTGACAAGAAATCGATGTTCCAGTAGCGGGTATTGTCGCCGTCAGTGTCGACGATGCCGGTCGGTGACACGATTCTTCCTTTCGCGCCTTTGAGCTGCGTCCCCAGCGAAGTGGCAAAGGCATTCGGCGCGGCCCGCACGGGAGCGTCGGATACGAGTTCGATGGTGTCGCCCGCGCTGAAAAGAAACTGCGGGGGAGCGGGGTCGGGCTTGAGAGGTTCGCGGAGGCATGACACGAAAAGCAGGCAAGGCGCGAGCATTGCGATCCAACGACGCTTCATGGCGTCCCCCGGTCGAAGAGGATTAGTCCTGAGGC
>QHUF01000335.1 GCA_003221075.1 Gemmatimonadota bacterium | reverse complement strand
CCGGGATCTTCATCGTGCTCGCCGCGTGGAACCGCACCGCCGAGCCGACGGTTAGGGAGTCGCCGGTGGTGAGATCGCGGTAATAGACGCCGACGGCCCGCGCCGGCGCCTGGGCGATGCGGGCCTTGACCCGAGATCCAAGACTCGAATCGCCCTGGCTCGTGAGTAAGAGAAGAAGTAGCAACGGCATACTGCGAAATAAGATACCGTATAGATTCTAGACCGTGAGCGAATTCGTGTTCGGCACCTACGACGCCGCCTTCGTACAGGCCATGTACGAGGAGTACCTGCGCGACCCGACTTCTGTGGGCCAGGAGTGGCGGGAGCTGTTTGAGAACGGAAAGCTCGCGGAGCTCCCGGTGATCCCGGTAGAGCGTGCGCCGTCCGCCGTGAGCCGTACGCCGGCAAGCGCTGCGACGCCAAGTCTTCCGGCGCACGCAGTTCCAGCGAATGCCTCTCCCATCACCGGTCCCGCCGCTCGGTTGGTTCAAAACATGACCGAGTCGCTCACGGTCCCCACCGCGACCTCGTTCCGCGACATCGCGGCGACCACGCTCGACGCCCGCCGCAAGGCCCTCAACGCCCAGCTGGCCGCAAGCGGTAAGAAGATTTCGTTCACGCACCTGATCGGGTACGGGATCGTCCAGGCCGCCAAGCGCTTCCCCGTGATGACGCACCACTTCCAGGAAATCGACGGCAAGCCGCACCGCGTGGACCCCGGCGGCATTGGCCTCGGGCTCGCGGTGGACGTCGAAAAGAAGGACGGCAGCCGGGGGCTGGTCGTGCCCGTCATCAAACACGCCGAAGCGATGGATTTCGCCGCTTTCCACGCGGCGTACGAGGCGTTGGTCGAGAAGGCGCGGACCAATCGCCTGATGCCTGACGACTTTGCCGGTGGCACGATCCAGCTGACCAATCCCGGGACCCTCGGCACCGTCGCCTCGGTGCCGCGTCTGATGAAGGGCCAGGGCTCCATCATCGCGACCGGCACGATCCGCGATGTCGCGGGCGCCAAGATCATCACGATCACGAGCACGTACGATCATCGGATCATCCAGGGCGCGGAATCCGGAATGTTCCTTCGCACTCTCGACTCCCTTTTGCAGGGCGAAGAACGGTTTTATGACGGAGTGACGGAGAGCTTGGCGAAGACCGGGACTGGGGAATCGGGAATGGTTGCGCCCAAACCACCTCCACCGCCGGCGCCGACCATTCCCCAGTCCCCAGTCCCCGTTGCCGCTAGCTCAGACGATTTGAAGTACGTCGCCGCCGCGTACGCTCTCGTTCGAGCGCACCGCAACTTCGGCTACCTCGCCGCTCACCTCGATCCTCTCGGCAGCGAGCCGCCCGGCGATCCGTCACTCGATCCGGGCCGGCTGGGCCTCACCCCGGAAATCATGGCGCGCATCCCGGCGGAGGTGCTGCGGATCTACGTGCCGGGTCAGACACTCGCCGAGGCGTTGCCGAATCTGCGCGCGACCTACTGCGGCACGATCGCCTACGAAGTCGAACACATCGGCAGCCACGAAGAGCGCCTCTGGCTGCGGCAGGTGATCGAATCGGGGCAGCATCGGCGGCCGCTGTCACACGACGGGAAGAAGCAGCTGCTGGCACGTCTGACCGCCGTGGACGCGCTCGAGCGCTTCCTCCACAAGGCGTACCTCGGCCAGAAGCGATTCTCGATCGAAGGGCTCGACATGACCGTGCCGATGCTCGATTTCACGATCGAGCTCGCCGCCACGCATGGCACGCGCAAAACGGTCATCGGCATGGCGCACCGCGGCCGGCTCAACGTGCTGGCGCACGTGGTGAACGTCCCGTACGAAACGATCCTCGCGGAGTTTGAGGGCGGCGGCAAAGAGGAGACGCCCGAGAACGAAGGGGCGACCGCCGGGACGGGCGACGTGAAGTACCACCACGGCGCGGAAGGGGTCTACCACACAGCGGGCGGTGTGGACATGGCCGTGACGCTGTCACCGAACCCCAGCCATCTCGAATCCGTCAATCCGGTGGTCGAAGGCCGCGCGCGGGCGGACCAGACGAATCGCAGCGGCCCGGCCGCCGAACACGACGTCAACGTCGCGCTTCCGGTGCTGCTGCACGGCGACGCGGCGTTCGCGGGCCAGGGCGTCGTCGCCGAGACGTTCAACCTCGCGCGGCTGCGCGGCTACACGACCGGCGCGATCTCGCCAAGGGCTTTGACGTGCCCATCATCCACGTCAATGCCGACGATCCCGAAGCGTGCCTCGCGGCCGTGCGGCTCGCGATGATGTATCGCGAGAAATTTCATGGCGACGTCGTGATCGACCTGGTAGGGTATCGCCGCTACGGCCACAACGAGGCCGATGAGCCGGCCTACACGCAGCCCACGATGTACGAGCGCATCAAGCAGACGCCGCCCGTGCGGGAGAAGTATGCGGCGCAGCTGGTGAGCGAAGGCATCGTGGATGCGGCGCAAGCGCAGGCCGAGGCGGACGCAGCCTATCAGCGTCTCGGCGCCGTTCAGCAAGCCGTGAAGTCGGGTCAACGGGCCGAAGAACCGCAACGCATTACCCGCGAGAGCGCACCAGAGCCGGCGACCGCTGTCGGTGCCGATCTCCTGAAAAAGCTGAATGCGGAGCTGCTCGTCGTTCCGGACGGCTTTGCCGTGCATCCCAAGCTCGCGAAGCAGCTCGAGCGCAGGCGCGAGGCGCTGACGTCCGCCGAGGGCATCGAATGGGCGCACGCGGAAGCGCTGGCGTTTGCATCGTTGGTGGTGGATGGCAGACCGATTCGCCTCACGGGACAGGACACCGAGCGCGGGACGTTCAGCCAGCGGCATCTCGTGCTGCACGACGTGAATTCCGGCCAGCGGTACACCCCGGTTCAGCGGCTACCGGACGCCAAGGCGCCCTTCGAGCTCTACAACAGCCCGCTCTCCGAGTACGCGTGCCTGGGGTTCGAGTACGGTTACGCCGTCGAGGCGCAGAACGCGCTGGTGCTGTGGGAGGCACAGTTCGGCGACTTCGCGAACGGCGCCGAGGTGATCATCGATCAGTTCCTGATCGCCGGGTTGGCGAAGTGGGGCGAGACGTCGCGGCTCACGCTGCTGCTGCCCCATGGGTACGAAGGCCAGGGACCAGAGCACTCGAGTGCTCGGCTCGAGCGTTTCCTCGCGCTCGGCGCCGAAGGCAACATCCGCGTAGCGAACTGCACGACGCCGGCGCAGTACTTCCATCTCCTGCGGCGCCAGGCGCTGCACACCGAGATCCGGCCGCTGGTCGTGATGACCCCCAAGAGCCTGCTGCGCCTGCCCGCGGCGACGTCACGGCTCGACGACCTCGTGCTCGGCAAGTTCCGGTCGGTGGTGTGGGATCGGGATCGGACTTGGCCGGAGAAGGTCACCCGCCTGCTGTTGTGCAGCGGCAAGATCTCCTACGACATCATCGCGTCGCCGCGCCGCGCCCAAACGCCGCACGTCAAGATCGGGCGCATCGAGCTGCTGTACCCGTTCCCCGCGACCGAGATCGGCGAATACCTACGCCGCTATCCGAATCTCAAGGAAGTCGTGTGGGTCCAGGAGGAGCCGCGGAACATGGGCGCGCGGAAGTTCGTGCTGCCGAAGATTCGAGATGTGTTGCCTGCGGGGGTCACGCTGCAGGACGTCTCCCGGCCCGAGCGGTCGAGTCCCGCTGAGGGCTATCCCACGGCCCACAAAGCCGAACAGGAGCGGATCGTCACCGCAGCCTACGGTTCCTAGCGCGAGCATGCTCCAGTTTCAGGCCGTGCTCCGTTACACGATCTTTGGACTCGTCGCGCTCTCCGCGCTCGTCGCACTCGGCTCGTGGCTCGTGCGCACGCGCAAAGTTTCCAATTTCGGCGTCCTTGGCCGGACGCTGCGGTCGGTAACGGATCCGATCGTGCGGCCCGTCGAACGGCGCCTCGTGCGGATGGGAGGCAATCCCATACACGCCGGCGGCTGGCTCGTCGTGATCACCGCAGTGGGCGGTATCGTACTGGTGTCGCTGAGCGGGTGGCTGATCGGGACATTTCAGGTGGCACAGGCCGCGGCGAGCGGCGGTCCACGCGGCACGTTCAGGCTCATCGTCGATCTCGCCTACCGAATCCTGTTTGCCGCTTTGATTGTGCGCGTGATCGCGGCATGGTTCGGAATGTTCCGCTACTCACGCTGGATACGGCCCGCCTATATCCTGACCGATTGGATGGTGGAGCCGCTTCGCCGAGTCGTGCCGCCGGTCGGGGCGATGGATCTCAGCCCGCTCGTAGCGATGTTGGCGCTGAGCATCCTGCGGCAAATACTCCTCTCGTCATTGAGGCCTGGATGAAACTGCTCAAATCCCTCGTTAGCTTCATCGTCGGCACGATTGCCGGCGCCGTCGGCACCAAGCTCATCGGCCCGTTCGGCGGCCTCCTCGGATTCATTGCGGGGGCCCTAGCGGCGTGGTGGGTGGCGCAGCGCATGGCCCTCTTCGAATGATCAATGATCATTGATCAATGATCATTGATCATTGGACATTCTTTAGCCGCTCGTCGATGCGCGCCTGCATGTCGGGATACGAGCTGCGCAGTCGCTGGAGCACCACCCGTGCGGAGTCCGGCTTTCCCGCAGCGACGTATGCGTCCGCCTTCAGGAAGCCGACGCGGAGCTGGAGCCGGCGATCATCCGGGCTTACCGGAAACCGCGCCAGAGCGGTCAACGCCGCGCGAGCATTGTCCCGGTCGCGCACGAGCGACTCGATCGAGAGCAACCGAACATTCGTGTCGTTGGGGAACTCCCGCTCCAGCTGAGTGAATAGCGTCGCCGCGCGTGCGCTATCGTGCTGCGCCCGCGCCTGCTGTGCCGCCTGATACAGACCCGCCAGGTACAGCCGGTTTACGTCCGCGGTGTCACCCGAGCGAATGCCGACGCCGCCGGCGTAGGCGTAGACAAGGTCGCCGCCCTTGTCCGCCGCCTTCAGTATTGCCGCGAAGCCGAAGACCC
>QHUF01000250.1 GCA_003221075.1 Gemmatimonadota bacterium | reverse complement strand
GCGACGAGCTGATGGATGTCGAACGCGACATCACTCGGCTTGAAGAGCTGGACGAGCTGGTCTTGTCGAAACCCGCTCCAGCCGCGGCGCGGGCAGCGCCACCCAGACCACCCGAGAAGCCTCCAGAACGACGGAAGACGCCAATCGACGAGTTGGCCTTCCTGAAATCAGTCACGGAAGATGATCGGACACCGTCGCCGGGGCGGGCAAGTGGGGCGCAGTATCAGCCCGACGAGGTACTGAATGGAACGCCGCTCGCGCCGATCGACGAAAACGCGCCGGTCGAGAAGACACTCAAGTGCAAAGAATGCGGAACGATGAACGTGGCGACTGAGTGGTACTGCGAGAAATGCGGCGGGGAATTGGCGGCGATGTGATTTTGGTTGGGAATCGAACCGGCTAGATGTGATGTAGGGGCGCAGCATGCTGCGCCCCTACTCATATCCGTCGTGGCGGTTTCCGTTCCGGTTACGCTGTTGCCTTTTCCCGTAGCCGTTTGACCAATGCCGCTAGGCGCGACTTCTGCCGAGCGGCGTTGTTTTTGTGGATGAGTCCCTTGCGGGCAGCGCGGTCGAGGACGCGCGCGGCGAGCGCATAGGCGACCGCGGCGGCGTCGGCGGTCGCGGCGGCGCGCACGTGCTTCAGCGCGGTGCGCAGCGAGGAGCGTTGGGCTTTGTTACGGATGGTGCGCGAGCGCGCCTGGCGCATCGCTTTCTTCGCGGATTTGATCTTCGGCATGGAGCGGAAAGTAGGCGGTAAGTTGCGTCGGGTCAAGCGTATACATATCTTTTGCCGTCACCTACCCGAGCACGCGCTATCTCCTTCGAGTTTCTGCTTTGGGCGCCTGTCCTGCTGTTTTCTATGGTCGCCCATGAGTACGCCCACGCCGAGGCGGCGTACCGGCAGGGTGACTCCACCGCGTATATGCTTGGGCGCCTGACGTTCAATCCTCTTAAACACATTGATCCCTTCATGACCATACTCCTGCCGATTATCACGGCGGTCGGGTCCGGGGGTCGATGGGCGTTCGGGGGGGCGAAGCCGGTGCCCGTGAATCCGCGCAACTACCGGCACTTTGTGCGGGGGGACATCATCGTCTCGCTGGCCGGGATCGCGGTGAACCTCGTGCTGTTCGCCATTTTCACGGCGCTGTTTGCGACGGTTGGAACAATCGCTCCGGCGCTGCCATCGTTCACGCCGACCCTCGAGCTTCTCCAGCGGATGATGTACTACGGCCTGTGGTACAATCTCGTCCTGGCCTTTTTCAACCTGATTCCGATCCCCCCGCTCGATGGCAGCCATGTGTTCTACCATCTGCTCCCGCCGGGTGCGGGGATGCAGTACCGGCAACTCCAGCGCTACGGATTTCTGCCGATCATGCTGATCAGTTACATGCTGCCGGGTGTCGTTCAGTTCTTCCTGTGGCCTGCGTTCCAGCTCCGCCACCTCGCCCTCGTCATGATCGGGCCGGTCGCGCTTCCGAACGGGCTGCCGCTCCCATGACCGGGCCGAGCATGCGGGAACAGGCTGGCGCCGGCTTCGTCGTCGAGCTGGAGAAATTCTCCGGCCCGCTCGACCTGCTGCTGCACCTTATTAAAGAAGACGAAGTCGACATCACCGACCTCCCGATCGCGAAGATTGCGGATCAGTTCTTGTCTGTGATCGCCGAGCTCGGGCTCAACCAGGCCGCCGACTACCTCGAGATGGCGGCGCGGCTGCTGCGCATCAAGGCGCAGATGCTGTTGCCGCGCCGGCTCGGTGACGACGAGTGGGAAGATCCGCGTGCCGAGCTGGTGCGCCGTCTGCTCGAGTACCAGCAGATCCACGAGCTCGTGGACTGGCTTGGCCACGCCGCCGATGCGCGCGCGGAGCGATTTGGCCGCGGGTACGAAGCGCCGCCGCCCGATGCGCTCCCCGCGCCACTGCAGATCGATCTGAACGACCTGCTCGCGGCCGCCGAGCGCGTGATATCGCTGATCCCGGAGCCGATGCTGCATCGCGTCGTCCCTCGTCCGCTCGACGTCGAGGGTGCGACGGCGCGGATCCTGGCGCTGCTCGCGGAGCGCGAGACGTTCGGCTGGAGGGACGCGGTCGGGGGTCCGCAGGCCAGTTTGGTTGACGTGCTGTCGACGTTTATCGCCCTTCTCGAACTCGCGAAGCGCAGCTCGCTCACGCTGTCCCAGCCCGAACCGTTCGGCCCGATGGTGATCACGCGTGCACTCCCTCACGAAGCTGCTTGAAGCCGCGTTGTTTGCGGCGTCGCGCCCGCTGACGCTGGAGGAGCTTGCCTCGCTCGATCCCGGCGTGGCGGACGGTGCCGTGCGCGCGTCGCTCGCCGAGCTGCGCGCCGCGTACGGCGACGAGCATGGTGTCGAGCTGGTCGAGATCGCGGAGGGGTGGCAGTTCCTGACGCGGCGCGAGTACGGGGAGACGATCGAACGCGCGCAGTTCGCGCTGCGGCCGCGCCGGCTGTCGCCCGCCGCGCTTGAAACACTCGCCATCATCGCGTACCGCCAACCGGTCGGACGCCTCGAAGTCGACGAGATCCGCGGTGTCGATTCCGGCGCCGTTATTGACAAGCTGGTGGAGCGCGGCCTCATCGAAGTCGTTACGCGCGGTGAAGGTCTGGGCCGCCCGCTGCTCTACGGCACCACGCCGTCGTTTCAGGAGATTCTCGGACTGAAGAACCTGGAGGACCTGCCGCGGCTCGAGGAGCTGTCGGTGGCGCTCCGGCGTCCCACCCCGGTCGACGAACCCGAATGACCCTCATGCGCCTGCAGCGCGCCTTGGCGCGCGCGGGCGTCACGTCACGCCGCAAGGCGGAAGACCTGATCCGCGCCGGCCGCGTGCGAGTGGACGGCGAGGCCGCGACGATCGGGATGAGCGCCGATCCCGACACGCAGAAGATCACCGTCGATGGCCGCCCCGTGCGCGGCGCAACGCGCACCACCTGGCTCGCGCTCAACAAACCGCTCGGCTATGTCGTGAGCCGTTCCGATCCGGAAGGACGGCGTACGGTCTTCGGACTCCTCCCGAAGGTGCCCGGTCTCACGTACGTTGGACGGCTGGACGTGATGACCTCGGGCCTGCTGCTCCTGACGACGGACGGCGCCGCGGCCCACCGGCTCATGCATCCGCGCTACGAGGTGCCCCGCACCTACTGGCTCGGCGTGCACGGCGCCGACGCCGGCGCGATCCGGGCCGCGCTCGCGCAACGCATCGTGATCGATGGCCGCGCGGTGCGTGTCGTCGAGTCGCGCGTGCGGCCGCAGGGGAAGTCGGTCGAAATCGAGCTGACGCTGGCTGAAGGGCGGCAACGGATCGTGCGCCGCGTCGCCGAAGCGCTCGGTCTCAAGGTCGAATGGTTGCACCGCGTGTCCTACGGCCCCGTGCGGCTCGGTAAGCTCGCCGAGGGCAAGTGGCGGGAGCTGACGAAACAGGAGATCACCGCAATCGAGCGCATGAAATCCTAGCCATGGCGATCGACACTGGAGCAGTGGACCGTGCGCTGGGCGCGATCGGCACGACATTCCGGCTGACGCGTCTCTATCCGCCGTCCCATCCGGCGGTGCTCGAAGCGATGCGCCACATCACCGCGTCGCTGCCGGCACTCGCCGGGCTGGGATCGGTGGAGTGGAAGGTCGGCGCGACTGGCCTAATCTGGCATGGCCAGCATCTGCTACCGCGCAACACGCAAGTCGCCGAGCTCGCCGGACTGCTGTTCGCACGCGGCATCCGCGCGATTCAAGTAAATCCCGGCGTCACCGCCGAGCATTGGCTCGGTCTGTTCGGCGTCGCGGTGGGGAACGTCGCGCCCGATGATGCCGTCCTCGGACGCATCACGGTGCACCTGGGCCGCCGCGCCACTCAGCGCCTGACGGCGGCGCGCGCGCTCGATGAGGCTCCACCGGCACCCGCGGCCGCAGTACCGCCGCCCGTCATCGCGCCCGCGTCGCCCTCCGCCGCCGCTTCGCCGCCGCCCGATGTCGCTGAAGCGCCTGCAGCGCCGCCGCTGCCCCCGCCTCCCGGACCGGGACCAGTAGCGTGGAGCCCAACCGCAACGGTGAATCCCAGTCGCGCGAGTGGCGTGTTCCGGCCGGATGTGCTGCCGGCCGATGTCGAAGCACGGCGCGCGGTCACGACATTGCTGGCCGCAGCGGGACCGGAAGAACAGCGTGCGAGCATCGAAAAGTTGCGGCAGCTCACACCGCACGTGATCGCGTTGCGCGATATTGGCGCGGTCGCCGAGGTGGTCGCCGGCCTCGATCGCTCGCTCGGCAAGATCCAGGATCCCGAGATCCAGGAGGCGATCGGTGAAGTGGCGGGGGCGCTTGCGGACGAGGCTATTGTGGAGCGTATGGTGGCGCGCCTGGGAGAAGCGCGGGTGCCGCCGGCCGAGCGCGCCCATCTCGTGCACGCGGTCGGTGCCCTGGGGGCGGTGTCCGGGGGTTTGGTGGTCGACGCGTATCTGCACGCGGCCGCGGAGCGGCGCGAAGCGTATCGCGCGGCGATGCGAGCGGCGGGTGAGCGCACGGTCGAGCTGCTGCAGAGCCGGATCGAGAGCAAGGTCCCCGAAGTGGTTGCTGCCGCCGCAGAGTTTCTCGGGCTGACCGGCAGCCCGCAGGTTGCCCAGTCGCTCATTACTTTGACACACCACGGTGATGAGCGCGTGCGTGAAGCGGCGCTGCTCGGGCTCGCCGAGCTCGGGGGGCGCGAGATCTCGCGGCCGGCGATGCCGGCGCTCAAGGACGAGTCGGTGCTGGTGCGCAGCGCGGCCGCGCGTGCGGTCGCGGCGGCGGGCGATGTGGGGGCGACCACGGTTTTGGCACGGCGGCTGGAGCAGGAAAAAGACGAAGGGGTATTGGCTGCGTTGCTGAAAGCGATCGGCCAGCTCGGGGCCAAGGAAGCCCTGGAAATACTGGCGAAATTCGCCGAGCCTGGTGGAAAGCCGCGCCGCACGCCGTTCGTGCGTGCGGCGGCGATCGAAGGGTTGGCGCGGCTCGATCGAGTAGAAGCGAAGGCGTTGCTGGAACTCTACGCACGAGATAAGGAGCCCACCGTGAAGCGGGCAGCGGAAGCGTCTCTGAGATGACGACACGCACGGCAAAGACGAACGACGCGGTGCTGACGCAAAGCATCACGCGCGAAGTGGCGAAGCGCGTCGTCGGCCAGGAGGTCATGGTGGAGCGGCTGCTGATCGGTCTGTTGACCGGTGGCCATGTGCTGCTCGAAGGCGTGCCCGGGCTCGCCAAGACGCTCGCGGTGAAAACGGTCGCGGAATGTCTCAAAATCACCTTCTCGCGCATCCAGTTCACGCCCGACCTGCTGCCGGCCGACGTGATCGGCACGATGGTCTTCGATCAGCGCTCGCAGGAGTTCTATCCCAAAAAGGGTCCGCTGTTCGCGAACCTCGTCCTCGCCGACGAAATCAATCGCGCGCCCGCCAAAGTCCAGTCGGCGCTGCTCGAGGCGATGCAGGAAAAGCAGGTGACGATCGGCGGCGAGACGTTCTTCCTGGGCGAGCCGTTTCTCGTGCTCGCGACGCAAAACCCGATCGAGCACGAAGGGACCTATCCGCTGCCCGAAGCGCAGCTCGATCGCTTCATGCTCAAGGTGCGGGTCGGCTACCCGACGCGCGACGCGGAGAAGGAAATCGTGGGGCGCATGGCGGGAGGCCGGCCGATCGAGGTCCAGCGCATCGCCGAAGCGGACGACATCCTGGCCGCGCGCAGCGCGATCGCCGAGCTGTTCATGGATCAGAAAGTCGTCGATTACATCGTCGATGCGGTCCGCGCGACGCGTGAGCCGCAGACGATCGGGTTGCCGGAGCTCAAGCCGCTGATCGCGTTCGGCGCCTCGCCGCGCGCATCGATCTACCTGGCGCAGGCCGCGCGCGCACACGCGTACCTGCGGGGCCGGGCCTTCGTCGTGCCGGAGGACGTCAAGGCGATGGCCTTCGACGTACTCCGTCATCGCATCCTGCTCACGTTCGAAGCCGAGGCGGAGGACATGGACACCGACCAGGTGATCACGAAGATCCTCGAGGCGGTCGGCGTGCCGTGACATTGAAGTACGAAGGACCAGAGCGCCGCAAGGAGGTGAGGTCCCCGGTCAAGCCGCGCCGACGGGCGGTGACCGCGGACCTGCTCAAGCAGGTGAAGGGGATCGAGCTACGGACTCGGAACCTCGTCAGCACCCTGTTCTCCGGCGAATACCGCTCCGTCTTCCGCGGCCAAGGCATCGAGTTCGCGGAAGTCCGCGCCTATCAGCACGGCGATGACTTCCGGGCGATCGACTGGAATGTCTCGGCGCGCATGGGCCATCCCTTCGTCAAGACGTTCATGGAAGAGCGCGAGCTCACCCTCCTGCTCATCGTGGACCAGTCCGGTTCGCTGCACTTCGGCCGCCCGTACACCAAAGCAGGGCTGGCGGTGGAGGTCGCCGCCGTGTTGGCGCTCGCCGCCGCGCGACACAACGACCGCGTCGGTGCGCTGCTCTTCGCCGACGCGCCGGAATACGTGGTGCGACCGGCCAAGGGCCGCGGCCACGCCCTGCGCGTCATCCGCGACCTCGTCGCGTTCGCGCCCCGCGGCCGGGGCACGAACCTCGGCGGCGCGCTGAGCTATGCGGCGAAGTTGCTGCGACACCGCGCCATCATCGTCGTCCTCTCGGACTTCAGGGCCGCAGACTGGGAGGACCCGCTCACGCAACTCGCCGCGCGCCACGAAGTCGTGGCGATCACGATCGACGATCCGCGGGAGTACGATCTCCCCGACGCGGGATGGGTGGAGCTCGAGGACGCGGAGACGGGGCAGCGCTTGCTCGTGGATACGAGCCACGCGCGCACGCGCACCCGCATCCGTGTTGCGGCAGAAAAGATGCAGCAAGAGCGCAGCCGCAAACTCGTGCAGGCCGGCGTGGACCGCGTCGCGCTCCTGACGACAGTGCCCTACGGCGTCCCCCTCCGGCGCGCGTTCGCCGAGCGAGCCCGACGGCTCAGCCGATGATCGTCCCTGTCGTGATGCTCGTCCTCCAGGCGAACGGGTGGGTGGCCACACCAAGTCAGCCGACCGTCGGCGACACGATCCGGCTCGAGCGGACCGTTTCGGTGCCACCGGGCTGGCGGGTCCGCGCGGGCAACCTCGCGTCGGCGACGGAGGCCGAGCCACTCGGCGACGCGATCGTGGTGCCGGCCTCTGGTGCGTGGGTCGTGCGCTACGCCGTCGTCGCGTGGACGCCTGGCGAGATCTCGTTGGACATGCCGCCGCTGTGGCGCCTCGGTCCCGACGGCACGGCGGACTCGCTGTCCGGCGGCACCGCCACGCTTCACGTGGCCAGCGTCATCCCGGACAGTGTGCGTGCGCCGGCACCGCAGCCGGCACTCGGCCCGCTGCGTCTCGATCGGTCCAGTCCGTTTCCGCCAATTGCCGCCGTGTTGCTGGCCGCCGGGACGTTGCTACTGCTCATCTTGTGGAGACGGCGCGGACCCCGGAGCGCCCTCGCCGGTCAAACTCTGGCGGTCGACGCCGAGGTTTCGGATGCGCGCTGGCTGACGGCCGGCGAGCCGAAGGCGGTCGCCGCACGCGCCGCGCAGAGGCTGCGTCGCGCGCTGTCACATGCGATCCCCGATGCCCACGAGGGACTCAGCACGGAGGAGTGTCTGGCCGCCGTCGCACGCGCGCGGCCCGATGCGCCGCTGCGGGACCTCCGCGAGCTGCTGCTCGGCCTGGATCAGGTGGCGTTTGCGACGGCGCACGGTGTGGAGGTCGCGCCGCTCGCCGCGCGGGCCCGCGCGCTCGCGCGCGAGTTGAGCGCCAACGGAGGACGGCGATGACATTCGCGCGTCCGCTCCTGCTCGTGCTGCTGCTCGCGTTGCCGTTGTGGTGGTGGTGGCGCCGGCAGCGTCTCGCGCGTCTCGCCGGCGCGCCGATGAGCGACGTCCGACCCGCGATGGGCCCGGTGGAACGCCTGTGGATCGCGCGGCTGCCGGTGTCGCTGCGGTCACTGTGCCTGGCTGCCTGGATCATCGCCGCCGCCGGGCCGCGTGTCGGATCGGCGCGCGCCGAGCTGCGCAGCGAAGGAATCTCGATCGTTCTGGCCATGGATATCTCCAGCAGCATGCTGGCCGAAGACTTCTCGCCCGCCAACCGGCTCGACGTCGCGCGCCGCACCGCGACCGAATTCGTCCGCGCGCGCGCCTCCGATCGCATCGGGCTCGTCGCATTCGCGGGACAGGCGCTGACGCAGGTGCCGATCACCACGGACTACGAAGTGCTCGAGGAAGCCATCCGGCAGCTGCGCGTGGGTATCCTCGAAGACGGGACGGCAATCGGAACCGCAATCGCCACCAGCGCGAACCGCCTGCGCCGCACTCCCGGCAAGAGCAAGGTCGTCGTGTTGCTCACCGATGGTGAGAACAACAAGGGGACCGTGGATCCGCGTACCGCGGCACAGGCCGCGGCGGCGTTCGGGATCAAGATTTATACGATCGGCGTCGGGACCCAGGGTGAGGCACCGGTCCCGACGGGGCAGGGCCCGCTGGGCCTGCGCTACGAGACGATGCCGGTGAAGATCGACGAGCAGCTGCTCGGCGAGATCGCCCACACGACGGGCGGCCGGTACTTCCGCGCGACGGACGCCGCCTCGCTGTCGAACATCTTTGCGGAGATCAATCGGCTCGAGAAGACCCCCGTGCAGCATCTCGTTTACCATCGCTTCGAAGAGGCGTACCGCGTGCCGCTGGGTATCGGGTTGCTCGCGCTCGCGCTCGAGCTGGTCCTCGCGGGCACATTCGCGGTGCGCGTGCCATGATCACGTTCGACGCGCCGATCGTCATTATCCTCGCCCCACTCGTCGCCGGCGCGGTGTGGGCGGCGGCCGCGTGGGCGCGACGCGTGCGCGTCCGGCGAGCGGCCGCATGGTCGGACAGCACCGCCCGCATCGCGCGGACGGCCGGGAAGCTCGGGGCTCCGGCATTGGGGCTCGCCGCGGGGCTTGCGGCCGTCGCGCTCTCGGGGCCGCGCTGGGGCGAGGAGCGGATCGTCACCGAAACGCGGGGGCTCAACCTCGTCATCGCCATCGACATCTCGCGCTCGATGCTGGCCGAGGATGCCAAGCCGAGCCGCCTGGGCAGGGCGTTGCGCGAAGCCCGGCGCCTCGTGCAGGACCTCGACGGGGATCGTCTGGGCCTCTCGGCATTCGCGGGCACGAGCTACATCCTGTCCCCCCTATCGGTGGATGGTTCGGCTCTCACCCTGTATCTCGACGCGCTCGATCCGGACGTTGCGTCGGAAGGCGGGACGTCGCTGGCGCCCGCGCTGGCGCAGGGAATCGACCTGCTGCATGCCAGCCCGGAGATCGCCGATCGCGTGCTCGTCATGTTCACCGACGGCGAAGCCCACGACTCCCTCGAGCAGGCGCTGCAAGAAGCACGTCGCCTGTCGGGACTCGGCATTCACCTCATCCTGGTGGCGGAGGGAGGACGCCAGCCCACCAAGATTCCGGTGCGCGACGATCGCGGCACGCTGGTGTCCTGGCAGCAGGATGCGTCGGGCACTCCGATCCTGACCAGCCGCCGTGAAGAGGTGCTCGGTGCCATCGCCGACGCCGCGCAGGGGACGATTGTCGCGGCGGAGCTGCCCGACCAGGCCGGCGCCGTCCGCGATCTCGTGGCGTCGTACAAGCGCGCGATGGCGACGGAGAGCCGCACGCAACGGGGACGGCCCCGCGCCTGGATTCCGTTGTTGCTCGCGGGGCTCGTGCTGGCGGCGCAAACGTTCACTCGTCGCACCGCGGCGCTCATCGGCATCCTGCTCTGTCTCACGGCTCCCGCCGCGGCGCAGTCGCAGCGGCCTCGCTCTCCTGCCGAGAAGGCGTGGGACAAGGGCGACGTGCGCGCGGCCGCAACCGCCTATCTCACGGAGCTCAAGACGCATGAGGACGACGACACGGCCTGGTACAACACGGGGACCGCGGCACTCGCTGCCGGTGATCCGGCGCTGGCGCGCTCGACGCTGGCGCACGCCTCGACCTCGCTCGATCCCGAGCTGCGGTTTCGCGCGCTCTACAACATGGGCCTGCTCGCGCTCCTCCAAGCGAAGGCGGACACGGCCAGCCGCGAAGCGCATCTCGCCGATGCTGCACGCGCGTATCGCGAGGCTCTGCTGCTGAAGCCGCATGACGGACACGCGAAGTGGAATCTCGAGTTGGTCAACCGCCAACGTCGTGGGAGCGGCGGACAGGCGAACAAACCGAATCCACCACCTCCCCCACCGCAGAGCGGTGGGGGCAGCCAGCAACCACAGCCGCCGCCGCCGCCCAGCGGCGGCGGAGGCATGAGCCAGTCGCAGGCCGATCAGGTATTGCGCTCGATCGGCCAGGAGGAGTTGCGGACGCGTCGCGATCGCACCGGTCGCACCCGCCGCGCCGCGCCGGCGGGAGTGAAGGACTGGTGACCGGAATTCTCCCCATGCTCAGCGCGCTGCTCCTCATGCAGGGTGCCGAGGTGACGGCCAGCGTGGATCGCACGCATCTCCGCGTAGGTGAAGAGCTGATGTTGACGATCCGCGCGCAGACCCGCGCGGCCGATCCCGTCGAGATCATGCTGCCGCCTCTGAACGGTTTCGCGATCGTGGGCTCGCGCGATATGACGGAAGTCGCGATCGACGGGGCAACGGGGGGGCGGTCGGTCCGTACGACCGTAC
>QHUF01000371.1 GCA_003221075.1 Gemmatimonadota bacterium | reverse complement strand
AGCGGCGACGTAATAACGATTGAGTTCCGGCGACCAAAAGGACGTACCGGCGCCGGGCCGCGTGGGAAGCCTTCCAATTTGTGTGTAGTGATCGGCGTCGTGTTGTTGGTATACGAACACGGAGCCAACGTCGAAGCCTCTTCCGCCGGAAACGTAGACGCGCTTATGAGACGGATCAAAATAGACGCCATCCATGCCCTCGGCCGTTGGAAGGTTTGCAACTTCCTTGCCAGACGTGGAGTCCATGACAATCATTGCCGGAGGGGTGCGGGTACCGATGAGCAGCCGGTGCGTGGCTTCATCAAATGCCCCATCGCCCGGCCGTTGGCCGCTTACAGGCCAGGTGGAGAGAATCCGGCTCTTTCCGATCGAAAGTATCCCCACGAAACACTTTGAGCGTATCGTCATTTTCATTTGCGACGAACACCTTGTTGAGGGCCGGGACGTAGGCTACTCCTTGAGGCGCCCGGAGGCCGGGGACGCTGCGCGCCCATTTCCCTGCCTTCAGGTCCACCACTTCCAACGTGCCATTTTCCAAGCCCGCAACGAATAGACGCTTACCCCTGACATCTACATCCATGTGATCAATGCGCCCTTTGACATTCGGCATGGGGATTTTTTGGATCAGCTTGAGCGGTGACTTATCCTGACTGTGGATGCTCAGGACGAGTGCTGACAAGAGTCCCATGATCCATAACAGCAAGCGTCGCTTTTTCATCATTTGCTCCAGAGTGTGTCTTCCAAGCCGTAAGGCTACGAAGAATTCAACACTCTTCAGGGTTTGCGGGCCTATTAGAAGTAGGACCAACTCCCTCAGACCGGACATATCATTTGCTAGCGACAGCGGCCCGAGTTTCGTTGACACCGCAGTATCACGCGCCCAACATTTTTCGCGCACCCGCTCTTTCACAAACCCACGCAGGCCAAAAGGATTGCACCTGGCAAACGCTGACCTACGGGAGGCAGTTCCCATTCCACAAACGAGGATCGCGAAATGAAAACTCATAAGCTGATCGTCGCAGGCGTCCTCCTACTGTACCTTGCGCAGGAGGCGCTCGCCGGCAATATTTTCATACTGGCCACCAGCCGCCGGGACCCGCGTATGTATCCGATCGACCTGCAAAAGGCTTTGAGGCCCGAGAACAACAACACGCCCAACGCCATTGTCAGCCGGTCGAAGGTCGCGCTGGACCGTCTGGACGGCAGGCCGCTCGGCGATCCGGCGAACATCGTTATCAGCGAGGACGGCAAAACGGCGTACGTCGTCAACCATCACGGGGCAGTCGACAATGACGAGTTCCTGCAGCATGGCGGGCGCGGAAACATCGCGGTCATGAACGTTAGAAAAATGGTGAAGCGGCAGCACGATAATACCGCCGACGCCCTGGAGCGGCATGTCGACAGCGGTGACTTCGGCTCCGTCGGCCTGGTGCTCCTGCCCGGCATGTTCATCATCGGCAATGCCGAGAGTCACCTCACCGAGGACGGCGGCAACCGCATCACTTTCGTCGATCGCAAGACCGGCAGCTTCCGCGGAGAGGTCCAGCTGGCGCTTGGCAGCGGCGGCTCGACTCCCTGTGCGGCGTTTCCGGTTCTTTGTTTCTCCCAGCGGCCCGCCCACGTTCGAGCATCCGTTTGCGCAGATCAACGGTACGTTTTCTCCCGTTCCGCTGCTCTCGCCTCACCGAGCCTGGGGATGTTTCCCGGACACGAACAGCATCACGCTCGGCCGCGGCAGCGACGGCAAGACTTATCTATTCACCGCTAACGGGGGGACCGGCGATGTGTCCGTGATCGATCTCGAGCGGGCGCTCAAGGGTCAGCGGAGCCCGGAAATCATGCGGATCCGCACGCAGATGGGACCATGGGGCATCACCACGAGTCCAGACGGACGCTGGGTCGTCGCCGCGAACCGGGAAAGCCCGCAGGGCGCCTGTGAGGGCAATACCATTTCGATAATCGACGTCGACCTTGCGCGCGTAGGAGCCGCAAACGCCGAGGTCGCGCGCGTGCGGGTCGGCACGGACGACCCGAATGGCCAGACGCGACCGTTCATTCCCTCGTTCACACCGAACAGAAGAGAGATCATCGTCCCCAACTTCCGATCCGACAACGTGTCGATCGTCGACCTGAAGCGCGCAGTTAATGGTGACCGCAACCCTGAGATCGCGCGCATTCCGCTCACTCGCCCAGATGGGCGCGAGGCGCGCCCGAAAGGCTCGGCGGTCACCTCGGACGGCCACTACGCGGTCATTTCGGGCGGGGCACGGGTCACTGCTGTCCCCTTCACCCCCAGCGGAACCGTGTGGATCATCGACTTGCGCAAGCGGGAGGTCGTCGCCACAGTCACCGGCGTTGGCAACGATCCTTACGGCCTGGCCTTGGCCGAGGCCAACCACTGATCGTATTTCTTTTGAACATGAAGCGGATTTCGGTTCCACGCCTGCATGCCAAAGCGGCCGCCAGCTATTTGAACTGCTATGCTGGCTTTATGCCTATCTCGGAAGGGCGTAAGGGAATTCTCTCCGGCCTCGCAGCAGCAGCGTTGTTTGGTTTGAGCGTTCCGGTCGCCAAGACGATGCTTGTTTCCCTCCGCCCGCAAGTTCTCGCAGCGATGCTTTACCTGGGATCGGGCGCCGGACTTACATTGTGGCTGGCGCTCTCGCGTCGTCGCGTGAGTTCAGATCCTCCATTCGAGCGTCCCGATTTGCCTTTTCTAGCCGGCGCAGTTCTATTTGGTGGAGTATTGGCGCCATTAATCCTGCTGATCGGGCTTCAGAAGACGGCGTCATCGACGGCGTCACTCCTGCTGAATCTCGAAGGCGTGTTCACGACGCTACTGGCGTGGCTGATCTTTGGTG
>QHUF01000370.1 GCA_003221075.1 Gemmatimonadota bacterium | reverse complement strand
CTGGCGCTTCTCCTGGGCGAGCGAGCCTCGGCTGACGTCGTCCGTCCCGGCGCCGACAAGACGGTCGTCGAAGGCGCGTTTGAGTTCGTTGCCGCCGTTCACCGCCATCTTTTGCCGCCCTTTGCCGCCCTTGGTGTCGAATTGGAAGAGGGCAGGCTCGTGCTGAAGCGTGAAGTGCTGCGGGAGGGGAAGTCGCGCGCCTGGGTGAACGGCTCGCCGGCCACCATCGGAGTGCTCGCCGAGATCGGTGCGCTGCTCGTCGACCTGCATGGCCAGCACGAGACCCAGTCGTTGCTCCGTCCCGACGCGCAGCGTGACATGCTCGATGCCTACGCGGATGCCGACGTCGAGCGGGTGGCGGTGCGCGACGCGCACGCGCGCCTGAAAGAGCTCGAAACGCGTGAAGCGGAGCTGACGACGCGGCAGGAGGATGTCCGGCGCAAAGCCGACTATCTGCGCCATGTCCTCCAGGAGATCGAGCGCGCGAAGCCCAAGGTGGGCGAGGATGAGGCGCTGGACGTCGAGGCGAAGCGGCTGGCGCACGCCGAAGAGCTGGGCCGGCTCGCGCGCGAGCTGGAGGAGACGGTTGATGCGGCCGGGGGGGACCTCACCAAGGCGCAGAAGATCCTGGCCAGTCTGTTGCGCGTCGATCCCTCACTCGCCAAATGGCAGGAGCTGTTGGACGCCGCGTTCGCGAATGCGGCCGAGCTCGCGCAGGCAGCGCGCGCCTACGCCGGCGAGATCGAGGCGGATCCCGAGCGTCTGAGCACCGTGGAGCAGCGGCGTGACCTGCTGTTTCGATTGCAGCAGAAGCACGGGCCGACGATCGCCGACGTGCTGGCGGCGCGCGACACCGCGGCGCGCGAGCTCGAGCTGCTCGACACCGCGGATCTCGATTTGCGGAACATTGCGGGGGATCGCGAGCAGGCCGCCGCAGAGTTCATACGAGCGACCGCAGCGCTCAGCGCGAAGCGGGTGGCAGGAGCCAAGAAACTGGCTCGCGCCGTGAACAAGATTCTGCCGGCGCTGGGCATGGAAGGTGGGCGGTTCGAGGTGCTGCTGTCCGGCGCACAGCGCACGGCGCACGGCGCACACGGTGCGGAGGACGTCATTTTTCAGGTCAAGCTGAACGAGGGATTGGACGCGCGTCCGTTGGCCCGAGTGGCTTCAGGCGGCGAGCTCTCGCGTCTCATGCTCACCTTGAAGGTGGTGCTGGCATCGCACGACGTCGTCCCGACGCTCGTGTTCGACGAAGTCGATCAGGGCATCGGCGGGGAAGTCGGCGGTCGTGTAGGCGAAGCGTTGATGGACGTGTCGCGGGAAGGCCGCCAGGCGCTCGTCATTACGCACCTGCCGCAGATCGCCGTCTATGCCGACCAGCATCTCGTCGTCGCCAAGGGCACGAAAGGCGGCGTGGCGACCAGCGACGTCGCGGTGGCGAAAGATGAGTCGAGAGTAAAAGAGATTGCGCGGATGCTCGGCGACGCCGACATGGCGACCGCGCGGCGTCACGCCGTGGAGCTGCTCAAAACGGCCAGCGAGAAATCCGCATCACAATCCGGAACACAGTCGCCACGGGTACAGGCCCACCCGAGCCGGTGACGGTTTGCTCGACGGAGAAGCTCCCCTCCGCATCCGGTCCCGTGTAGGTCATCGCGACGCCCAGGCGCGTCCAGCGCAGCGCCGTCCCCGCATCGAGCACCGCGGCTGACACGGGGGCGCCGAGCCGGGTCGCGATGTCGATGGAGTCCTGTGTCGAGCGATACGTGTAGCGATCGCGCTTCTGCGTCCAGTATCCGGCCGTGAATCCCACGGCGAAGTCCTTCCCAAAGCGCAGCATCGGCGCGACGTCGATTGCGGCGTAGTCGCCCGGATCCCAGTTGAGCGTCGCGAGCGCCGCGTGTGGGATGAGCAGGACCGACTGCGGACCCACGCGACGCGCCCGCGTTCCCGGCTGCTGCCGCCCGCCGCGCACCAGCACATTGAGCCACAGCCGGTCCAACACCGTGAGCTCCTGTGCAACCTGCAGCTCGATGTCGGTCTGATGATCGCCGGTCGAGAGGTCGAACAGGTTGTTGGGAGAGTCCTGGTGTCCCGTCGGCAAGCGCACCACCACGGCGCCGCTCAACGCATAGTTGCGCGATTCGAGCATGCGGTACTTCGCGTTGACTTCGATGTCTCCCGGGAAGAAATGCAGCCGGCGCGACGTCCCGGCAATCGGGTCGAGCGCGTAGGTCGAATCCGTCAACAGCGAATCGAGCCGTCGGGCAGCGTCCGGGTTTCCCGTGGCGCCGAGGCTGTCGAGCTGGAAGCCGGCGCGTGTGTTCACGCGTATGACGGGCACGTAGACGCCGACGGCGATGCGATTCGTGATTCCGAACTCGAGGGCCAGCGGAGTCACGCGCCGCTCCTCGCGCACCAACACGGGCGTGAAGTCGTAGCGGCACACGACGAATCCCTTGATCACTGTGCAACCAAACGGGGGATGAGTCTCGCCGAACAACGATGCGCCGATGCGCTGTTCATGGCCATTGACCGTAAACTCGCGCTCCCAGGTCGTGATCACGGGTTCGAACGTGAAACGGAGCGTCCCGGCGCGCGGCGTGTCCGTGCGCGAGCCAGCCTGGGCGTGGACCAGGCATGGAAAGAGGGCGAGGATCGCCACAAGGCGGCAACAGGCGGCAAAAGGCGGCAACGGAGATGCATACCCCATTGCCGCCCTATGCCGCCCTTTGCCGCCTTTGTCGATCAGGGAATCGGCGGAATCGCCGTCGTATACGCCGCGTTGATCGCAAGCCGCAGCTTCTGCGCGAGCAGCCGGTGCGTGGAGGCACTCGGATGGACCGCGTCGCAGGAGAACGCCGTACCGAAGGGCAACCC
>QHUF01000369.1 GCA_003221075.1 Gemmatimonadota bacterium | reverse complement strand
GAGCACCGGATACCGGGACGTGGAATCGAAATTGGGCGGCTTGATGAACCAGGTATTCAGCTTGATGCCGCGGCCGATGTCGACCTGACGGAACTCGGTCGCGCCGACCCGGAGACCGGCGACTTTCGCTTTGAGTGCGTCGTTGTCCACGAGCGTGCGGATCAGGTGGTTATCCGGCAGACTCACGAGCGTCGTCGTCGGGGGAACGCCGAAGCGCGAGTAGACGTGGATCGCGTACCGGCCGGTCGGGGACAGGTTGTAGGAATGAACGCCCGGCTCGCCGGTCGGCGTGATGCGCTGCGCCGGCCCCTTCTTTTCGTAGTTGATGCGATAGAGGTAGCGCTGCGTGGGGTTGTCGGGTGATGCGATGTAGTAGACCCACTTGCCGATGGTATCCACCCGCTGCACGCCCAGCACGTCGAAGTTTCCGCTCGTCACGGGACGCGGGGCTCCGCCATCGCGCGGGATGAGATAGAGCTGCGTCCATCCGCTTCGCTCCGACTCCCACAGGATGTCCTTCCCGTCGTTGATGAACCGTAGCTCGTCGAACTGCTCGATCCACGCGCTATCGGTCTCGGTGATGACCGTGCGCACCTGCCCCGTCTGGGCGTTGGCCAGCATGACGTGCAGCGTGTCCTGCAGCCGGTTCATGTGCTGAATGACGAGCTCTTTGCTGCCGCCCTTCGCAGGCACCCACTCCATGCGGGCGATGTAGTTGTTGCGGGGATCGCCCGGGATTGTGATCCAGCGGGTCTCTCCCCCGCTCGCGCTCACGACGCCGACTCGACCCGCCGAATTCGTCTCTCCCGCTTTCGGATACTGCACGGGGATCGTGAAGGCGTACAACGAGTCGGTCACGTTGTCGAGCAGGAAATCGCGGACGCCGCTCGCGTCGAGCTGCCAGTACGCGATCGACTGGCCGTCGGCGTTCCAGCGCCAGCCATCCTGCAGCCCCAGCTCTTCTTCGTAGACCCAATCGAATGTGCCGTTGATCGTGGTGCGCGAGCCGTCGCGCGTCAGCTGCGTGATCGTGCCGCTGCCGATGTCCTCGACGTAGATGTTGTACTCGCCGTAGCGGACCCAGCCCACCCGGCCGCCATCGGGCGAAAACTTCGCGAACATCAGCGTCGACGCAGGGCCGGTGCCGCCCAGCTTCTTGAGCGTCCAGCCGGCGAGATCGAGGACCCAGTAGTCGCCGCGTGTATTGGTGCGCCAGACCTGCTGCGAGTTCGTGAAGATCAGCAACCGCCGGCCATCGGGCGACCACGTGTACTCTTCGATGTCGAGTGGCGTCGCAGCGCCGGAAGGCACGAGCCGCGCCGCCGGCACCAGAATCGTCTTGAGGCCGGTTTCGGCGTCGTAGCGCACGATGTCCCGGCCGGCTTTCCCGCCGGCGGCAGGCTCGAGCATCGAATAGCCGACGCCATCGGAGAGCCAGCCGAGCGCGGCGAGCGAGCCGCCGCGGAATTCTTGCGAGCCGAAGATGCGATCGACGGTGAGGAGGCTTGAGTCGCCGGCGGCGCGCTGGGCGGCCAGATTGCCGCCCAGCGCGGCAGCGAGAAGAACGAGAGAATAGATACGACCCTGCATCGTTCCGGATCCGATTAAAGTGGGACCCGAACGATAGCTACTGCCGGCGGCGGAACGCGAGTTGAGGCTTGGGCACCGCGTCGAACTTCGACTGCTGCTCCGGCGTCAGGTTGTTGCGAATCGCCGCCACCCATTGATCTGCTTCAGCCTGAAACCCTTCCATCTCGGCGCGGACACTGTCCATCCGCGCGCGTTGCTCGGGTGTCGGCTCCTGCCCCGGCGTGAATCCGGACGCCTGCATCTGCTGCCGGATCGCCTGACGGCGCGCCGCGGCGTCTTTCATGACGCCGTTCAATGCCGTGTATGCCGGCGTGATTTTCGTGCGTTGTTCGGCAGTCAGGCCGAGCGTCTGGCTGAGGGAATCGATCGTCGTCCAGTGATCGGGGGGCGGTTGGAAGCGGCGCGGCGGCTCGCCCTGCGCGGTCTGCGCGACTGCGGGCGCCGCAGCAAGAAGTGAAAGGACAGCGAAAGCGGCTAACGAACGCATCGGAAGACTCCTTGGAAGAGGCCGTTCTCATACGTCCGAGAACCCCTGGATGTTCGAGTAGCTGGCGACGGGGGTTACGCGCCCATATCGTAGATCCCTGCCAAGCCTGGAGCGTCACGTGAGCACTGCGGACCAGATCGGCCGCCTCAGATCGGCGCTCGCCGGGCATTACACGCTCGAAGGCGAAATCGGGCGCGGCGGCATGTCTGTCGTCTACCGTGCGCGGGATATGCGGCTCGATCGTGATGTCGCCGTTAAGGTCTTGCGCCCCGAGCTTACGGTCGCGCTCGGCGCCGACCGGTTCCTGCGCGAGATCCAAATCGCCGCCCGTCTCCAGCACCCGCATATCCTACCACTCCATGAGTCCGGTGAAGTCGATGGGCTCTTCTATTATGTGATGCCCTTTGTGGCCGGTGAATCGCTGCGGGCCCGCCTCACGGAGCACGGTCCGCTCTCGGTTCCAGAAGCGGTCCGCATTGCGCGGGAGATTGGTAGCGCGCTCACGTATGCGCACGAGCAGGGGTTCATTCATCGCGATGTGAAGCCGGAGAACATTCTCCTGTCGTCGGGTTTGGCGATGATTGCGGACTTTGGTATTGCCCAGGCGCTCGTGCACGCCGGCCTCTCTCCGCTCACCGACAGTGGCGTCGTCGTCGGTACACCGGGCTACATGAGCCCGGAGCAGTCAGCGGGTAGCACCCGACTCGACGCTCGCACCGACATTTACTCCCTCGGCTGCGTGATCTACGAGATGCTGACCGGCCAGCCGCCATTTACGGGCGCAACAC
>QHUF01000249.1 GCA_003221075.1 Gemmatimonadota bacterium | reverse complement strand
CCCCGTTCAATCTCCATCACCTGTTCGACGTCTCCGTGCTGTGCTCCACCTCGGAGGGCTTCCCCAACTCCGTGCTCGAGGCGATGGCCGCCGCGCGCCCCATCGTCGCCACGCGGGTGGGAGGAATCCCCGATGCGGTGCGCGACGGCACGACGGGCATTCTCGTTCCCCCCGCCGATCCCGAGGCACTCGGAGCGGCGCTGCAGCGCGTTCTGGAGTCACCCGGGCGGGCGCAGATGCTCGGCGCCGCGGCTCGGGCGCATGCGCGTGCTGAGTATCACGAGGATCAGGTGCTCGCGCGTCTGTGTTCGTGGTACGAATCACTCGCCCCGCGTCCGGTGGAGGCGTAAGCGATGTGTGGCATCGCGGGCTTCGCCGGTTGGTCGCTCGACACCGACCATGCGCGGCGCACCGTGCGCGCCATGTGCGACGCGATTATCCACCGGGGGCCGGACGGCAGCGGGTACTTCGTTGCGCCGGAAGTCGCGCTGGGAATGCGCCGCCTGGCGATCATCGACGTCGCCGGCGGGCAGCAGCCGATCGGCAACGAAGATGGCTCCATCCAGGTGGTCTTCAACGGCGAGATCTACAACCACCACGAGTTGCGCGAGGCGCTCCGCGCCCGCGGCCATCGGTTCCGGACCCGGTGCGACACGGAGACTATCGTCCACCTGTACGAGGAGCACGGCGACGACTTCGTCGTGCAGCTGCGCGGAATGTTCGCCATCGCCCTGTGGGACGATCGGCGCAAGCGGTTGGTGCTCGCCCGGGACCGAGTGGGCATCAAACCTCTGAGTTACTGGGTGACGCCCGACGGGATCGCGTTCTGCTCCGAGCTCCGCTCGCTACTCACGCTCCCGCGCTTTCCGCGCCGGCTGGATCAACGGGCGATCGCCGCCTTCCTCAGCCTGGGTTACGTCCCGGACCCGCTCAGCGCGTTTGCGGGCGTCGCCAAACTACCCCCGGGCCACGTCCTGACCTGGTCGGCCGACCGTGGCCCGGCTCTCCGGCGTTACTGGACCCCGGTCAGCGCCGAGCGCGCGCCTGAAAGTGAAGACGATGCGACGGAGCACCTGCGCGAGTTACTGGGGCAGGCCGTCACCAGCCATCTGGAATCGGAGGTACCGCTCGGTGCCTTCTTGTCCGGCGGACTCGACTCGTCGACCGTCGTCGCGCTCATGGCAGGAGATCGGTCGCGGCCACCCCACACATTTGCGATTGGATTCGCGGAGCAGGCGTACAACGAGGCGCCGCACGCACGCCGGGTCGCTGCGGCGCTGGGCACGCGCCACACCGATCTCGAGGTCGTGCCCGCCGCCGACCGCTTCGTCGAAAGCGTCGTCGGGCTCTTCGATGAACCGTTCGCCGACGCGTCGGCGCTGCCCACCTACCTCGTGGCGCGGCTCGCCCGCACGGAGGTCACCGTCAGTCTCTCGGGCGATGGCGGCGACGAGCTGTTCGGCGGATACACACGCTACCTCGACATCCTCAAGCGTCCCGAGGTTCCCGGGTGGGGGCGGCCCTTCTTGCGCACGGTGGGCCGCGCGCTGCCGCACGTCGCCCCCGGCCGGGGCCGTCTCCTCGATCTCGCGCGCACGCGCCCGGCGGCATACGCCGGTACCGTGGCACTGCCGCTCGCCCCCGCGGACGGCGGGATGGCCGCGCCGCTTCTCGTACCGCGGGACGGGGAATTCGGCGACCTCTTCGCCGGTGCATTCGAGGAGGCCGCGGTTCGCGACTTCACGTCGCAGATGATGCTGGTGGACGTCGCCACGTACCTGCCGGGCGACATTCTCACCAAGGTCGATCGGGCCAGCATGGCGGTTTCGCTCGAGGCGCGCGTGCCGTTGCTCGACCATCCGCTCGTCGAGTTCGCGCTCGCCCTCCCGGCCGGACTCAAGATCCGCGATGGGCTCGGCAAGCGCGTGTTCCGCCAGGCGATCCGCGGACTGGTGCCACCCGAGGTGATGGACCGTCCCAAGCATGGTTTCTCGGTGCCGCTCGGCAGCTGGTTCCGCGGCCCCCTGCGGCATCGGATCGACGCGCTCACGCTGCCGCGCGACGGCGTGGGCATCTACGACTTCCTCGACCGGCGGGCGGTCAGTCGTCTCGCATCGGAGCATCTCATGCGGCGCCGCGATCACAGCATGGCGTTGTGGCGCGCGCTCGTACTCCAGCTGTGGCTGGGGCACCTCGAAGCGGGACGACTCGCGCGGAGCATCCCCGCCCTGCCCCACGAGCCGGCAGAGCCGCGATGAACCCAACTCCTCCCCAGGGCCCGCGGCAGATGCTCTGGACACCCACGTTCGTTCTGTTCCTCGTCTATGTGTTCATCATCCTCACGAACAGGATCCCGGGCGCGACGTTCGTCATGGGAGCCGCGCTACTCAGCCTCCTCGTGCAGCGGCAGGCGCTCCGCGCACCCCCGTTCCTCTGGCTGCTCGCAGCGTGGCTTGCGTGGGCCGTCCTGGGGTATGCGGTGACTTCGTATCCTGATCGCGTGTGGGCAAGCCTCACCGAGCACGGCAAGATTCTTCTCGTGGTGCTCGTCGCGGTCAACGCGCTGCGGACACCGGCCCAGATCCGCGTGTTTCTGATTCTTCTCGTCGTCAGTTACATCCTGTTCCCGATCCGCTCCACGCTCACCAACTATCTGCTCGGCTATACGCTGCTCGGGCGCGCCGTTGGGCCATTCATCTACCAGAACCCGAACGATCTCGCCGCGCACACGATCCTCATGCTTGGTCCCGCGCTCGTCCTGGTGACGACTCTGACGCGGAAGAGCCTGCTGCGCTGGTTCGCGGTGGGCGCGGTCGTGTTGCTCCTCATCACCATCCTGCTCACCCAGTCGCGCGGCGGGTTCCTCGGACTGCTCGGCCTGGGATTGCCTGCCGGAATCGGGTTGGCGCGCCGGCGGCCGCGGCTCGTGCCAGTGTGCGCCGCGCTCGTCGGATTGGCGCTGCTGTTCGCCCCTGCCGGCCTGTGGGAACGCCTGGGCGGACTCACCAAAGCAGCTAATGTCGAGACGATCCGCGATATGGATCCCGAAGGATCCGCCGAGCAACGGTTCGCGGTGCTCAAGACGGCCGCGCGGATCGTGTCGGACCACCCGCTGCTCGGCATCGGACTCGGCGCATACGGATTTGCCAATGCGGATTACAGTCCCGCGTTGGGACTCAAGGATACGCACAATACTTACATGAACGTCGCCGCCGAGACGGGTCTTCCGGGGCTCGCGCTCTTCCTGGCGCTCATCACGAGTGTGTTGTTGGGTGCACGGGCGGCCCGCCGCCGCGGGGCAAACGCCGCCTCAGCGGCTCAGAAGGAAATTGTGCGCTGGCTCCAGTTGGCCGTGATCGGGTATTTGATCGCCGGAGTGTTCGGCTCGTACGCCCGCCTCAGCGTGCCGTACGTCTTCCTGGCGCTGTTGTGGAGTGCGTCGCGCGTGGCAACTGCCCAACGTCTCGTCGTCGTGCCGCGCGGCGATCTGCCGGTCCCGAGCCCCATCGCTCCAGATCAGGCACTAGCGTCCGGCGCTTGACCTCGTAGCGCGGCCCGTCCCACCCACGCACCAGCCAGGATACCGCACACAACACCGCACCAACCCGACACGGGGAGCCACGCGCAGCCCAGTGCGATGGGCAAGAGCAGCAAACCGATGGCCACTCCCGCCCCCGCAACCGCCACCGCGCGGAGTGAACTCGCCGCTGCCGCGTAGCCGAGCGGTGCGAGCAACAGCGCCATCCACAGACCCTGAAACAGCGATCCCCACCGCTCGCGCGGCCGCGCAAACGGCGCAAACAGTTGCCAGCCATCTCCAGGCGAAATGCGCTGCGAGAATCGAACTTCGTGCTGCGCGTTCCGGACGACGATCTCGTGTGCGAATCGCTGCAGCTCGAGGTGCAGGGCCACGGGTTCACCCGCCGCGGACGGCATCGCCTCGCGCACCCGGAGCGAGTGGCCACGGAGACGGATGGCATCGCTCCCGGAGACGGCGTGCACGTGCAGGTCGCGACCGCGTTGGTCGACCCACCCCCACCCGCGCCCGTCCGGGAGCCAAAACTGAATGATTTCCGCGAGCCGGGGGGATGGAAGCCCAGACGCGAGGTCGACGTCGATGGTGACGTGCCCAGCGGGAATCTCGGTCCATGCCTGGGCCGGAACCGATGTCCCGTTCATGCGCACATCGTTGATCGTGCCCTCGAACCGCATGAACGCGGTGCGGTGCGAATCCTGATTGGTCCAGCGCAGCGCGCGGGGTTGCGGCACTGCCTGTAGCAGCGCGCCCACCGCGATTCCCGCGACGACGGCGACGCCATACATCGCCGCCGCGCGCAGGGCGATCGGAGGTGACCTCATGATGCGGGAGTGCAGATGCGGAAGCACCATCCCGATCAGGCCGCCCACTCCATTCGCCAGCACATCCCACACACTCGCCTGGCGCCCGGCGACGATTGTGTATTGGAGGAATTCCACCGTGATGGTCGTCGCCAGTACAACAGCCACCGCGTGGCGCGGTCGTACGCCGGCCACCATCAGTGCCCATCCCAGGGGGACGAACAGCGCGACGTTGGCTATCGCGTCGGCGAGTCCATAGTCGCCCAATGCGGGATGCCACGATCGCACCACGCCATTGGCCGCGTCGCTCGATTCGGGGATGAGCGTCGCGACCGCGATCAGCGCGAGTGCGATTGCGACGAGCTTCCGCCCATCGGCGGTGCCGATCATGACGCGACGGTCGCCAGGGCCAGGTGTCGCAGCGCTGCCACACTCGACCAGCGAGCGGTGCGAGGATGCCGAGAATTCGACCGCGCGATGATCGCGGCGCAACGGGAGAAACGCGTAAACACAGTACCGTAAACGTACGATTCCGCGCCACGTAGGGCACGTATCTTGCCCCCCCGCCGTGCGGCGAACGTTCCCGCGGCGGAGGTGTGATCGTGTGCGGCATTGTGGCGTTTTGGGCGGCTCCTGACGGACGTGCGTCGCGGTTCAGCGCACGTCTGTTGCGGCGCGCCACCGAGCGCCTGACCCATCGCGGTCCCGACGGCGGCGGGCACGTCGGCTGGTGCATCGATGGCACGATGCGCGCTGACGCCGACCTCACCGATCAGGAGCTGTCGCTGGGGCTCGGGCATCGGCGGTTGAAGATCCTCGATCTCACCGCCGCCGGGCGTCAGCCGATGGAGGGCCCAGGAGGCTGCTGGGTCACATTCAACGGCGAGATCTACAACTATCGGGAGCTGCGGACCGAGCTCGCCGCCCGCGGATACTCGTTCAACACCGGCACGGACACCGAGGTGATCCTCGCGGCCTACGATGCGTGGGGTTCCGAGTGCGTTCGTCGCTTCAATGGCATGTGGGCGTTTGTCCTCTACGATCCGACCCGCCGGCGGCTCATTGCGAGCCGCGACCGGCTCGGCGTGAAGCCGCTGTACTACGCGGTCACGCCGCGCGGAACGATGTTCGCGAGCGAAGTCGCGGCACTGCTCGAGTGTCCCGGTGTGCGGCCGGCGATCGACATGCCGCGCCTCGTCCAGTATCTGGTCGACCGTCGCATCGATGACGGCGCCGAGACGATCTACCGGGACATTCGTGAGGTCCAGGGAGGACACACGCTCGAGCTGGATGTCGACAGTGGCGGAATGCGTATCGAACGCTATTGGGACCTCCCTGAAGAACCCGATCTCGAGCTCGATGATGATGCGGTGCTGGAGCGCTACAGCGAGCTGATCGAGGACGCCGTGCGGCTGCGCCTCCACGCAGACGTGCCCGTCGCAATCACGCTGTCGGGAGGTGTGGACTCATCGGTCCTCACACTAGCCGCGAGTCGCGTCGCCGGGAGTACCGTCCAGACGTTCACATCGCGTTTTCCAGGGGATCCTTCGATCGATGAGTCGCAGTACGCGTCGTACGTCGCAGCCAGCCGTGGCGCAGACACGCACTACGTGCAGCCCTCGACGGACGGCGTCGTCGACGATGAGATCGCGTTGACGACCCACCAGGCATTGCCCTTCGGGTCGCTCTCCCTGTATGTGCACTGGGCAATCCTCGCCGCCATCCGCGGACAGGGCGTGCCGGTCGTCCTCTCGGGCCAGGGCGGCGACGAGGCATTCCTCGGATACGACCGCTACCATACGAGCGCGCTGCTGCACACCCTGCCGAATCCGGTACGAGCGACACGGGGCCTGTGGCAGAGTGGACGGAACTCGGGCCGCGGAGTTCTGGCACTCGCGGCGATGTCGGCGTACTTCACCACGCCCGCGCTGCAACGCGCCCTGCGGCGCCGTCGGGTGAACGGCGTCGTGCGCGCCCCGTGGCTACAGCAGCTCCCTCGCCCGGAGCGCGACATCTTCGGCGACATTCGCCGCCAGCAGCGATCCGAGCTGTTCTTCCGCTGTCTCCCCACGCTGCTGCGATATGATGATCGCACCGCCGGTGCACTGGGAATGGAGACGCGGCTCCCCTTCCTCGACTATCGACTTATCGAGTTCGCGTACCGGCTACCGCTCCGGCACAAGCTCCGGAATGGATGGTCCAAATACACGTCGCGGCGCTACCTGGCACGTCACGGTCTCAACGGAGTCGCGTGGCGCCGCCGGAAGTTTGCGTTCTACGCACCACAGGCCGAGTGGACCAGGCGTCTGATCGCCGCCCGTGGGCGTGCGGTCGAGGACACCGCGTTTTCCCGCGTACTGTTCGAGCCGGGTGTGTCGCTCGCCGGTTTGTCGTTGCCGGTGGCGTGGGATGCGTACAACTGCGCGCATCTGGCCGCCGTCCTTGGGTGGGAAAGCGACGCGTGTGGTGACCCGGTGATCGCGCCCGCCGGAGCTGGCTATTCACCATCCGTGACGGCTCGGGCGGTCAGCTGATGTCTCCGCAATCGCACGGCGACGTGGCCAGTATGGACGTCGCGACTCAGGTCCTTACGGCGCGCGAGCCGCGCGCGGGGGGAGGGGGCGCGGGCGTACGCGTCTGTCACCTGACGTCGGTCCATATCCCGCTCGACACCCGCATCTTCGAGAAGGAGTGCCAGTCTCTCGTGGCTGCCGGGTACGACGTCCATCTCGTCGCCCCGGCGACCGAAAGCACGCGAATGCGGGGTGTCACGATCGCGGCGGTCCCACGGGCGCGCGGTCGCCTCAGTCGTGCGCTCGTCACGACGACTCGCGTCCTGGTGCAGGCACTCCGGGCCCGCGCCCACATCTACCATTTTCACGATCCTGAGCTGATCCCGGTGGGCGTGGTGCTCCGCATGCTCGGCAAACACGTCGTGTATGATGCGCACGAAGACGTGCCCGCCGACATTTTGGACAAGCCGTACCTGCCCCGCTGGCTCAAAGCCGGCCTGGCGCGCGTCATGGACGTCGTCGAGCGCGTGGGCACGTCGACATTATCGCGCGTCGTGGCGGCCACACCCGCCATCGCGCGTCGTTTCCCCGCGGCCCGCTGTGTGGTGGTCCAGAACTTCCCGGTGTCGACGGAATTCGGACCGGTGGCCGGATCACCGTACGCCCGCCGGGGACCTGTCGTCGCGTACGTCGGACTGATCAACGAGATCCGGGGCACCATCGAGATGGTCCACGCCATCGCCGACGTGTGCGCGCACCAGGAGGCGCGCCTCGTGCTGGCAGGACGGTTCGAGCCGCCGGCGTTCGGAGCGCAGGCACGCGCGCTGGACGGGTGGCGGCACGTCGAGTACCGGGGCGAGTTGCCCCGGGCGCGTGTGGTGGAAATGCTGGCGGAGGCCCGCCTCGGGCTCGTGCTGTTCCACCCTCGACCCAACCACCTCGAGTCGCAGCCGAACAAGCTGTTCGAATACATGGCGGCCGGTCTTCCCGTCGTGGCGTCGTCCTTCCCGCTGTGGAAAGAAATCGTGGAGGGAAGCCGCTGCGGGTTGGTCGTCGACCCGCTCGACCCGCACGCCACCGCGAACGCGATCCGCTGGCTCCTCGCCCATCCCGACGAAGCCGAAGCGATGGGGGCGCGAGGGCGCCAGGCGGTGCAGGAGCGTTTCAACTGGCGGCGAGAAGAAGCGACGCTGCTGGAGTGCTATGCCCGACTCTGTGCCCAGAGCGCGCGGCAGCGGGCTCCGTCGTGAAATTCCTGACTGTCATCGGAGCGCGACCCCAGTTCATCAAAGCGGCGCCGCTCAGCACCGCGCTGCGCCGCCGCTTCACGGAAGTGTTGGTGCACACCGGCCAGCACTACGATCACGAGATGTCTGACGTCTTCTTCGAGCAGCTCGGCATCCCGGCCCCGGATCATCATCTGCACGTCGGCAGCGGACCGCACGGCGCGCAAACCGGAGCGATGCTGACACAGCTCGAGACGGTGATGCAGGACGAGCGGCCCGACGTCGTGCTCGTCTATGGGGACACCAACTCGACGCTCGCCGGTGCGCTCGCCGCCGCCAAGCTTCAGATCCCCGTGGCACACGTCGAGGCGGGGCTGCGCAGCTTCAACCGCGCCATGCCCGAAGAGATCAACCGCGTGGTGACCGATCACCTGTCGACGTGGCTCTTCGCGCCAGCGGCGCACGCCGAGCGCCAACTGGCCGTCGAGGGTATCGGTCGCGGGGTGCATGTCGTCGGAGACATCATGCTGGACGCCGTGCTGCAACATGCCGAGCGGGCGCGTACGCTGTCGCGGTATCCCGAAGCCGCGAACGTCTGCCCGGGTGCCTTCTATCTCTGCACCGTGCATCGCGCCGAGAACACCGACCAGCCGGAACGGCTGGCCGGAATCCTCGCCGGTCTCGCCCGACTCGATCGCCCGGTCGTGCTGCCGCTGCACCCACGGACCGCGAAGCGCCTCAAGGAATTCGGGCTCACGCCCGCGGCGACGGTGCGCGTCATCGAACCGGTCGGCTACTTCGACATGCTGCAGCTGGAGCGCTCCGCCGCCGCAGTCCTCACGGACTCGGGGGGCGTGCAGAAGGAGGCATACTACCTGGACGTGCCGTGTGTGACGCTCCGCAATGAGACCGAATGGGTCGAGACGGTCGAGGTCGGCTGGAACATCCTCGCCGGCACAGATCCGGACGCCATCGTGGCCGCCCTCGATCAGCATGGTCGTGGCCGTCCGTCGCACCCGCCGTTGTACGGAAACGGGGATGCCGCGGAGGCTATCGTGCAGGTGTTCCGATGACCGCACTCGCACCGATTCGCCCGTGGCACGGCGTCTTCGAGCCGTTGTGGTGGGCCGCAGGAGCGCTCCGGAAAGAACTCCTGAACTTCCGCTTCGAGTACCCGGTGGAAGCGATACCGGCAGCCGGCGCGAAAGCGTCGCTGCATTACTACGTCTACAGCGATCGTCTGTTCTTCGACGCCATGGAGCCGGATGCGAATGGAATTCCGATCCAGCGCTCGCGCCAATTTCGCACCTACAATCCCGCGTATATCGCGTGGTATGGCTTGATGAGCCTGGAGCGTTCGCTCCGCCTGGACGTGTCGCGCCAGGCGATTGCCTTGCAGCAGGCGGACTGGCTCCGGAACCACGCGGTCGCTCGCGCCGATGGCAGTGTCGTGTGGCCGTTCACCGTCGACTGGGATGAAGGGGCATGCCGGCTCAAAGCGCCGTGGATTTCCGCGATGGTGCAAGGACTAGCGATCAGCCTCCTCGTACGGGCCTACCGGATCACCGGGGACAAGGCACTGCTGGACCAGTGCCGCGGGGCGGCGGTCGTATTTGCGCGGACCGTCGCGGACGGCGGAGTACGCACGGTCGAGGCGGGACACGTGGTCTACGAGGAGTACCCGGGCGTTCCGTCGCCGCGTGTGCTTGACGGGTACCTCTTCAGCCTACTCGGCCTCTACGATCTCGCCACCGAGACGGGCGACCCCGCGATCCGACGACTCTTTGACGAAGGGATCGACGGGCTCACGCACAACCTGCCGTTCTGGGACTATAGGGGAAAATGGAGCTGGTACGGGTCGCATGGGTATCTCTGTCCGCCCCACTACCACAACCTGAACTGCGTGCTGCTGTCGTCGCTGGCTGCGCTGACCGGTGAGCCGGCGCTGCAGCGGTATGCCGACGCGTGGACGCCCGCACACCTGACGGCGTTCGGCCGCGCCGAGGTCTTCCTGTGCTTCATGCTCACCAAAAACCGCTCGCGGCTCCGGCATCTGCTCCGGCGCCGCACGCGCGAGCACGCGGCATAAGCGATGCGACCGACGAAACTGAAACGCATCAAGACCGCCGTGCTGGCGTCGTCGAAGTCGATCGGCCTGTTCTCTGTCATGGGACGCAGTCGCTGGCGGACCGACCGGCTGCTGATCCTGGGATATCACGGCATTTCGATCGACGACGAGCATCTCTGGAATCCGGCCCTCTATATGTCGCAGGAGGCGTTGGCGCGCAGGCTGGAGCTGCTCGTCGGGAACAAGTGCGCGGTCCTGCCGCTGCGCGAAGCCGTGGATCGCCTGGAGAGAAATGATCTCCCGCCCCGGTCGGTGGCCATCACGTTCGACGACGGCTTCTACGACTTTGCCGTGCGCGCGCATCCCGTGATCCAGGAGTTCGGCGTCCCGGTGACCGTGTACCAGACGTCGTACTACTCGACGTTCAATCGTCCCATCTTCGACGTGGCGTGCTCCTACATCCTCTGGAAAGGCGCGGCACAGCGGGTCGACGGGGCACCCTTCCTTGGAACTCCAGGCGTGCTCGATCTCAGCACCACGGCTCGTCGCGCGGCCGTATCGTTGCGAATCCGGAAAACGATGCTGCGAGACGGACGTTCGGCCCAGGAGAAGGATGTGTTCCTCGACCGCCTGGCTGAAGCGCTGGGCGTGGACATCGGGAGCATGCGCAAGAATCGCGTGCTGCATCTGATGACCCCGGCGGAGCTGCGGCGCGTGGCCTCGGCAGG
>QHUF01000347.1 GCA_003221075.1 Gemmatimonadota bacterium | reverse complement strand
GGCTCTTTCCCGTTTCGTCCGGTCTCGTCGAGGTGATGGCGGACAAAGCGGGCCACCAGGCGCCGGTGGGCCGCGGCATGGGCCGCATCCAGCGAAGGAAGGGTCGCCTGTTCGTCGTTCAAAGCGAGGAGGTCGCGGTACGCCTGGGGCGGCAGTTTGGTCGGCGGCTGCAGACCCGCGCAGCGGGCGCACAGCACTCCCCCCTCGGATGCGCTGAACGCCACCGTGCCCGAGACGGCATTGCCGTCGCGCACGCACGCGTCGAGCTGGGGGGCAAAACCGAGCACCCCGACCAGCAGCCACATCCAGCGGACAGCGATCGCATCGGTCTGCCCAGGCGCCGCCTTCACCAGGGCGTCCAGGGCGAGGATAAAGGCCTCGTAGGCCGCCGGTAGCGGGGCCGGCGGGGCCATCTTCAGCATCACCTCGGAGAGCGCGGCGGCGCCCGCAAAACGACCCAGGTCGCCCGCAAGGTCGCGCCGCAGCTGGATCACATCGAACGCGGCGAGGGTCTGGAGCTCACGGGTCTCTTTGTGGTACAGCTGCGCAACCCCTTCGCTCAGCGTCTCCAGCGCGGCGCCGAACGGGCTCCGGGGCCGGAACACGCCCTTGGCGATGGCACTCTGGACCCCGTAATCGCGCGTCGCGAGGCGCACGATCTTCGAGGTCTCGCTGTAGCGGTAGGTCCGGAGGACGACAGCGGGCGTAGAAACAAGACTCACGTAAGAAATATACGGCGGCGGCGAAAGAGGCGGCGGCGAGATACTACGGCGGCGAGGGGCGGCAAAGACAAGGAACGCTATCCCGTCAGCGCCGCCGCGAGGATTTCCAGCCCGTCCACGACGCGGGGACCCGAGCGGCTGAAGTACGCTGATGCATCGAGCAGTTCGATATGGCCACCGATCGCAAGCAGCTCATCGCGATAACGCTCCACCTCGCGACGCGTCTCCTCGAGATTGAAGCCGCACGGCATGATCAGCAGGATGTCCGGATGAAGCGCGCGCAGCTCCGACCATTCTATCCGGTACGACGGCCGTCTAGCGGTTCCCGCCAATAGGTCCCCGCCCGCCGCAGCAATGAGTTCGGGTACCCAGTGGCCGGGTACGTATGGTGGGTCGAGCCACTCCAGCGCGAGAACACGCGGCCACGGTCCACCGGCAGTGCGGGCACGCACCGCTTCAATGCGCCGCTGCATGTCGGCGATGCATGCTTCGGCCCGCTCGACGGTGCCAGTCACGCAGCCGACGTCGCGGATGCTTGCGAAGATGGCGGAGAGGTCGTGGGCGTCGAGAGTGATGATCTGACTGCCGGCAACCGAGGCGACGACCTGGCTCTCCGGTACCGCGCAGACATCGCAAATGCCTTGCGTGAGTATGAGATCTGGCTCGAGCGCCGTGATGGCGTCGACATCGATCTCGTACACGCTGCCATGGTCCCGTAACGCTGCGCGGACGGCCGCGTCAATTTCACCGCTCGACAGCCCTTCGAGGTTGGCTCTCGCCCGCGACAACCGCGGGCGATCGGTGATGCTCGGTGGGTAATCGCAGCTGTGCGAGATCCCGACGAGGCGGTCCTCGAGCCCCAGGGCGCACACGATCTCCGTCGCACTCGGCAGCAGCGAAACGATTCGCCGCCCTTCGCCGCCCTTCGCCGCCGTCTTTATTGCCGCCGCCTCACCTCGCCGCCGTTTCATCTCGCCGCCTTATCGGCCAACCGTAACCCGCCCCCCCACCATCACGGTCCGCCCACGCGGCCGGTAGCCGTTGATCTCCTGCGCCTGGTCATTGAACGCGTTTTCGAGGCTTCCAGACAGCACGACACTACCGATCGCATACTCGCCGGAGAGATTGACGCGCGTGTAGGGCCGCAGCGTGACGCGCTGCGCGCCGACGTCGTCCCGTTTGCCCACCCAGCGGCCGCCTACAATCAGGCGCGCGCGCGAGCCCAGCGTTGCAACGACCTGCGGCGCCAGCGTATGGGCGGGCCGCCGGACGAGCGGTTTTCCCGGGACGAACAATCCGTTCGGGTTGGACGGCGAGCCGGATTTCTCGACGCGCGTATGCAGGTACGTGTAGTTCAGCGCGACGACGACGCGATGCCCGACGTTTTGGGTGACACTGGTCTCGATGCCGCGGGCGATCGCATCGCCGACGTTGAAATAGTTGGCTGAATCCGGTCCCACCAGTGTGGTCGAGTACTCGATCAAGTCGCGGAATCGCTGATTGAAGTAGGTGACCGCAACACTGCCGCGCTCGACCCCCACCTCCCAGCTCAGCGAGCGTTCGGGCTTGAGATGGGGATTCCCCGTTGCTATGCCACGCGCGAAATTCTCGAAGAATGTGGGCTCCTTGTATC
>QHUF01000346.1 GCA_003221075.1 Gemmatimonadota bacterium | reverse complement strand
TCGAGGCGATCAAGGTCTGCACGCTGAACGGGGCGACGTACCTCGGCCGGGCGGATCGCATCGGTTCTATTGCGGTGGGCAAGCAGGCGGATCTCGTCGTGATCGACGGCAATCCCGCGGCTACGATCTCCGACATCCGACACGTCACGCTGGTTTTTAGACAGGGAGTTGGATACGACCCGAGCAAGTTGATCGAGTCGGTCAGGGGGAAAGTCGGACTGTTCTAAAAAACGATGCTCCCGACTCGCATACGCGCGATCGTCTTCGACTTCGGCGGCGTGCTGATCGACTGGAATCCGCGTTACCTCTATCGCAAGCTCTTTCCCGGCAACGACACGGCGATGGAGAGCTTCCTCGCCGAGATCGGCTTTACGGAATGGAATCAGCAGCAGGATGCCGGCCGCGCGTTCTCGCTCGCCGTCACCGAGCTCGTGAAACGGTTCCCTTCCTACGCCGATCTCATCCAGGCATATGACGAGCGATGGGAGGAATCCATCGCCGGACCGCTGCAAGGGACGGTCGACCTGCTGCTGCCGCTGCAGCAAGCCGGATTGGAGCTGCACGGGCTGAGCAATTGGTCCAGCGAGAAATTCGCCGCGGTGCGTACCAAGTACTCCTTCTTTCAGCTGTTCGCGACGATCCTGCTGTCCGGCGATGTCAAACTGATCAAGCCGGACCCCAGGATCTTCGAGGCGTTGCTCGAGCGGATCGGCCGATCGGCCAGCGAGTGCTTATTCATTGATGATTCAGAAGAGAACATCTCCACAGCCAGGTCGTTGGGATTCGAGACGATTCGATTCGAGTCGCCAGATCAATTGCGCAGAGAATTGCAACACCGTGGGCTACTGCCGCGTTGAGCCGTAACGCGAGGGCCGCGCGGGGAAAAGCCAAATCAAACACCAGGAGATGCAATGAACACACGGCTCATATACCTGACCATCGCCGTGCTCGGCTCGACCGCCGCTCCGTCATCGCACGATGTCCCGTCGCCCTGGCGCGCGTTACCGGTGCGGGCCGCGACGCCACCGTGCGGTCCCGGCGTTGACATCAAGAACACGGCAGCAGAGTCGCGATGCTTCGAGCTCCGGACGTACACGGTGCGAACAGGCAGCTCGGCCGACGTGCTGCACGCCCGTTTTCGGGACCATACGATCGCGCTGTTCCAAAAGCACGGGATGACCGTCGTCGGATTCTGGCAGCCCGTCGCCAGGCTCGATCAGCTCGTGTACATACTCGCCTACCGCGATGCGGCTGCGAGGGACGCGGCGTGGGCCGCGTTTAGCGCGGATCCGGAGTGGGTGAAAACGCGCACCGACATGCAGGTGAGCGTCGACGTCGATAACACGTTCATGGTGGCGACCAACTATAGCCCTCTGAAATGATCAGGGGCTGACGTTCAGCCCTTCAGAATCCGAATCGCCAGATGCGCCGCGTTCTTGGCGTTGTCGATGCCCACCGTCGCCACCGGCACGCCGGGCGGTACCTGCACCGTCGCAAGCAAGGCGTCGAGCCCATTGAGCGGCCCGACGGCGAACGGCACGCCAATAACGGGGAGATCGGTGAGCGACGCTGCAAAGCCCGGAAGCGCGGCGGATAGCCCTGCCCCAGCGATCACGACCTTGAATCCCTTCTTGCGGGCGTTCTTGATCAGGTCGCCGGTCTGCTCCGGCTGGCGGTGGGCTGATGACGCGTAGAACTCGTACGAGAAGCCGGCCTTGGTCAGGATCTCGAAGGCCGGCTCGATGCGTGGTTTGTCGGACTCCGAGCCGACGAGAATCAGGACGTCAGGCACTAGGCGGCATCCTCGAGAATCGTGTAGTCCTGCCTGCGCTTCTTGGGCGTGTACCCTGCGTCGGCGATGAGCCGCTGCATCTCGCTCAGCGTCGTGCGGTGGGTCGTATTCGCCGCCGAGACGACGTTCTCCTCCATCATCAGCGAGCCGAAATCGTTCGCGCCGAAGCGCAGCGCCACCTGACCGACCTTCATCCCCATCGTGACCCAGGACGCCTGAATGTTGGGGACGTCCTCGAGCACGATGCGCGCGATCGCCTGGGTCTTGAGATAGGTGACTGCATCGGTCTTCGGCAGGTGCGCGAGCTCGGAGTTCTCCGGCTGCAGCGGCCAGCAGATGAATGCCGTGAAGCCTCGCGTCTTGCGCTGTACCTCGCGCACGCGGAACAAATGCTCGATGCGATCGGCGTTCGATTCGCCGAGGCCGTACATCATCGTAACCGACGTGCGGAGGCCGAGGCGGTGGGCGATCTCCATAACCTCGAGCCACCGATCCGCGCCGGCTTTCTTGCGGGCGACCTGATCGCGCACACTCTGCACGAGGATCTCGCCGCCGCCGCCCGGAATCGAGTCGAGCCCTGCCGCCATCAGCTCCCGGATGACCTCCTCGATCGACATGCCGAACCGGCCGGCGAAGAAATCGACCTCCGACGGCGAGAAGCCGTGGATGTGGATCGGATGGTGGCGCTTGATGTAGCGCAGCAGGTCGAGATACCACTCGAACGGGATGTAGGGGTTGTGTCCTCCCTGCATCAGGATCTGGACGCCGCCGATCGCCTTGAGCTCGTCGATCTTGCGGCCGATTTCCTCGAACGACAACAGGTACCCCTCGGGATGTTTGGGGCGCCGATAGAACGCGCAGAACTTGCAGTCGGCGACGCACACGTTTGTGTAGTTGATGTTTCGGTCGATGATGTACGTGACGACGTTCTCGGGATGCAGCTTCCACCGGACGTCATCCGCGAGCCGGCCCAGCTCGAGCAGCGGGGCGCGCTCGTAGAGTTCGAGGTAGGAGCGGAACTCGGGACTGGTCCGGTCGACCATCAGGCTACCTGGCTGAACGGGTCTTTCGCGCCCGTACGGCGGAAGAAGTCGTTGAGTCCCGCCAGATGTTTTGGCGAGAACGCATAGTCCAGGCCGTCGAAGTACTCGCGGCAGGTGGCAACGGGGAGTCCGGTCACGCGCGCTGC
>QHUF01000345.1 GCA_003221075.1 Gemmatimonadota bacterium | reverse complement strand
GTATTTCGGCGCGAAGAACAACTCCTCGGCGTAGAGCAACAGCACGCCCGCTTTGGCGCACGCGTCGATCATCGCATCTGCTTCCTCGAGGGTGATGCATAGCGGCTTTTCGCAGACGACGTGCTTGCCGGCTTTGGCGGCATCGATCGTGATCTGCGCATGCAGGCGGTTTGGGGCAGTGATCGAGATCAGCTCGACCTGCGGATCGCGCAGGAGATCGTGGTAGTCGGTGTAGGCCTGGGCAATGCTATGGCGCTTGGCGAAATCGGCCGCGTGGCCTTTGGTGGGCGACGCAACCGCAACCAGCGCGGCCTCTTCCGGGATCGCTTTCACGGCGCCCGCAATGCAATCGGCCTGGAAGCGCGAGCCGACGATGCCGACTCTTACTTTGGACATGGGAGAGGGCGCCAAAATACCTGTGCTCGCGGAAGTTGGACAGGGTCGCAGTCGCCTCGTGACCGGCGCCACATCCACTCGGCATTGTCTGGTTGAGTTTGGGGGCATGAGACGCTGTTTCGCTCTCGCGCTGGCGCTGGGGCTGGCGTGTCGCAGCACCACGAGCCCATCCCCACCACCCCCACCGCCGCCGCTGCCCGCGCGTTCGGTGTTTCCCGCCGACAATGCGTGGAACCGCGACATTTCGGCCGATGCGGTCGATTCGAAGTCCGACAGTCTGATCGCGCGCTGCGGCCGTTCGGCGAACCTCCATCCTGACTTCGGCACCGTCTACGGCGGCGCGCCGTGGGGCATTCCGTTCATCACGGTCTCGGGCTCGCAGCGGCGCGTGCCGGTATCGTTTGCCTACGCGGACGAGAGCGATCCGGGGCCCTATCCCATTCCCCCCGATGCGCCGATCGAGGGCGGCCCGTCCGCCGGCGGCGACCGCCATGTGCTGGTGGTGGACGTCGACAACTGGAAGCTGTACGAGCTGTTCGATGCGCACCCCGTCAGCGGTGGGGCATGGACGGCGGGTTCGGGCGCGATTTTCGACCTCACGTCGAACGCGCTCCGGCCCGACGGCTGGACGTCAGCCGATGCTGCGGGGCTACCCATCTTCGCCGGTCTCGCGCGCTACGCTGAGGTCGCGGTGGGACGGATCACTCACGCGCTGCGCTTCACCTGCCCCGTGACGCGGCGCGCCTACGTGCCTCCCGCGCGGCATTTCGCGAGCACGCAAGCGGATTCATTTCTACCTCCAATGGGAATGCGCGTGCGGCTGAAGGCCGGCGTCGACATTTCGGGCTTCCCCGCTGACGTCCAGGTGATCCTGACGGCGCTGAAGACCTACGGCATGATGGTCGCGGACAACGGCGGGTCGTTCTTCGTGACTGGCGCGCCCGATCTGGGCTGGAACGATGCCGACATCGATACGATGAAGCGGCTGCACGGAACAGACTTTGAGGTCGTCAGGATGACTGGGGTGGTCGTGCCGTAGTCAATGCGGATCCCACACGGCGACGCCGACACGCGAGTCCGCCGTGCCGTAATAGAGGTACCATCGGCCCTGGAATGGCACCAGACCTTCGACGAACGTCGTCCCCGCGGTGTACTGCCCCGTGCGCTCGTAACTCTCAGTTGGCTTGATGAAGGCGCTGTCCGACCGCGCAATCAGCTTCGTCGGATCGCGCGAATCAAACAGCGCCTGGCCGCCTGAATACGTCCGTGACGGCAGACTCCCCGCGTTGTAGAGGACCAGTATTCCGCGGCTCGTAAGGAGTGCTGGAGGACCCGCCTCGACCAGCCAGGAATCGAAGGAGTTCGGACGCGCCGACAGCACTTTGATCGCCTGCCCGCTCGAGTCCTCCAGCGGCGTCCAGTCCAGCAGGTTGTCGGAGGTCGCGATACGCAGATCGGGGACGCCGAGGTACATCCAGTACTTGCCGTTCACGCGCGTCGCGATGATCCGCTCGCCAGCGACGCGGCTGAGAATCGCGCCCGATTTCGACTCCGTGCGCAGATACTTGCCGCCGGCCACTTTCGCGAACGCCGGTCCGTGCTTGGTCCAATGGATGAGATCTCGCGACGTCGCAACCGCCAGGCGCGGCACGTCGCCATTCCACTGCGTGTACGTGAGGACGTACGTGCCGTCGTCCGTCTCCACGATGCGCGGATCCTCGACCCCGCCGGGCCACTCGTTCTGCCGCTGGGCGTCGCTGTCGGGATACAACACCGGGGTGGCTCGGCGCGTGAAATGCAGACCATCCGTGCTCTCGGCCAGGCCCAGCCGCGACGTGTGCCCCCCAATCTCCTGTCTGCCCGTTGCATCCTCCGCGCGATACAGCAGGAATATCTTGCCGTCTTTCACGACGGCCGCGGGATTGAACGTGGCGTAGGCTTCCCACGCGACGGCGGGATTCGGGGTGATGACCGGATTGACCTCGGTCGGCTTGGTAAACGGTCCGAACATCCAGGACTGCTGGTGGAAAGGCCTGCCGAGGACGGCGAGCAGGGCGCAGGTACCGAGGACCGATCTCAGGGGATTTGGACCGAGCGCGACCGGCGCGCGATCACCGCGGTGAGCGGGACGCAGATGAGCATCAGCAACCACGCAACATTCGGAACAGCGACGTAGATAGCTGCGCGCTTCGCGTGCGCCGGCCCTAACGCGTCACGAGCATAGAGTGTCAGCGAGGCGATCGCGATCACGATGATCACGACATGAAGCGCCGCGCGCGTTCCCTGCGACCATCGGCTGGATATCCGACTCGCAAGCGCGAACCCAAAGAACGGCGCAAACACCCAGCCCGCTATCAAGACCATGACCAGGGGCAAATTGTTGTTGCGGCCGGCGTAGAGCGTCAGCGCGACGGAGCCCACGGCGCCGACGACGGCAGCAACCTTGGCGGTGCGGTGCAGCCGGTCGCTCATCTTCCCCGCGCGTCC
>QHUF01000344.1 GCA_003221075.1 Gemmatimonadota bacterium | reverse complement strand
CGCCGTCGATGTGTCAGACATCCTGACCTGGACGCCTCGGACCATCACCGCAAAAGACCAGTGTGCGCATCGCATCGGGCGAGAACGGAATGTCTATGCGGTCACTGCGTTCGTGCGGCGCATCAAGCTCCACGAATCGGACGGCGACTGGCACGTCGAAATCACAGAAGAGGAGTACACGCCCGTCCCGGCGTCCTGCATCATCGTCGAGATTCCGGCGCCGCCATACGGCAATATCTACCGCCAGGCGCGTGACCAGCTCGCTGGGCTAGTCGATACCACACATCTGGCCGCAAACGGTGACTTGGATGCCCCGGTGGAGGTGACATTCACGGGAGCTGCCTTCTTCGATGGCTATCACCAGAAGCAGAGTTCAACGGGCCAGCACGCGAGCCAGCACGGACGCTGCAATTCGTCGCTCAGCGCGTTATGGGAGCTGCATCCCATTTATGATGTAACAGCGCCGGTCGGCCCTTGATCTACGCAACAAACGCGAGCCATGTCATCCCGAGCGCCGAAGGCGCGAGGGACCTGCTTTGAAGACTCGGCCGCCCAAAAGGTCATATGTCGTGCTCCAGTGTCCTTCTAACGAAGGGGCTCGAGAAGTCGCATAATCCAAGGGAATACGCCCCATGCAGCCCTTGGCTAGGATTGTGCTGCTTGCAGCACTGGTAATCGTTGTTGCGACGTGCGGTGAAAGTCCGACCGGCGGCGGTCCACTCGTACCCTCCTCCCTCTCTATAGTCGCAGGCAACACCCAAACCGATACGATCGGAGCGCACCTCGCCACGCCATTGGGCGTGCGCGTGCTCACCGCGACGGGAGCAGGCGTACCGGACGTGACCGTTCGGTTTACCGCCTCGGGCAACGGCACCGTTGCGCCCACGCTTGCGACGACCGATGCGACTGGAGTGGTACACGCGAGTTGGACCCTCCGCACCCTCGCGGGCCCCGATACCATCATCGCCACGGTCGCAGTGTTGCCGAGTCAGCAGGCGGTCTTCACGGCGACGGTACGACCGGGCCGGCTCGCGCACCTGACCATCACGCCCGACACCGTTCGGTTTTTCAAGCTCCAGGACACGACCGCCCTCCGGGCCCAAGGTGAGGATCGCGCGCACAACCCCGTCGTGCTCGGCCCGCTCATCTGGGCCATCGCCGGCTCGACGTCAATCGCGTCCATCGATACCGCCGGCATCGTTCGATCCCTGCAGCCAGGCTCTACAACCGCCTCGGCAACGCATAGTGCCACGGGCATCGTTGACACTGCGCACGTCATCGTGAGCCAGGCACCGGCGACCGTCGTCGTCACCACCAGCCCCGGCACCGATACGCTGAATTGGCTTGGTCAGCAGCGGGCCATCTATGGAACGGCCCAAGATTCGGCGGGATACCTGATTGTCGGGGCTCCCTTCACTTGGCGTTCGCTCGACTCGGGTGTCGCCCAGGTCCAAGTGTCGGGAGGATCTGGTCTGGTGACGGCCGTCTGGTCAGGTACCGCGCGCATCGTGGGGGAGTATCAGGGCCTCGCGGATACCGCAACGATCACCGTGCGCCAGGTACCCGCCCGTGTGTCGATCGCGGTCGACCCCGACACGCTCGCCGCGTTCAGCGATACCGCCCATGGCGGCGGTTTCGTCCTGGACTCTGGCAATGCCCTCATCTCCACCGCGACGATCGCGTGGTCGTCCTCGAACAGCGCCATCGCGGAGGTCGTCGCAGCGAAACGGATCGTGGCGCGCGCCAACGGCAGCGTGATCGTCACCGGCTCGTTCGGTGTACTAACCGACACCGAAGCGCTCGTGGTGCGCCAGAGCCTGGCGACCGTGCAGCTCCTGCCGGCCAGTGCCACGCTGGCGATCGATCAAACGGCCCAGTTCCGCGCGGCTCCGTTCGATCGCAATGGGTTCGAAATCGATACCACGATTGTCCCCATCAGCGGCACATGGCGGCCGCTCAACGTGAACTGGCTGGATGTGTCATCGACCGGCCTCGCCACCGGGCGTGCCGCGGGTGTCGCCGGCGTCGTCTTCAAACGGAACGCGGTCTCCGATACGGCCCTCGTGACGGTGCTCGCGCCGAACTTGGGACCCGTGACCTCCTGGGAATGGAAGAATCCTCTGCCGCAGGGCAATCCGCTCCAGGCCGTCAGCGGAAACGCGGACAACAACGTCTACGCCGTGGGCTTGAGTGGGACGATTGTCCACTTCGATGGCGTGTCCTGGACCGTCAAGCCACGCCTGGACGTTCTGGCGTTTACTGACGCGTGGGTCTCACCCACCGGCCAGCTGTTCGCGGCGGGCGGACAGGGGATGGGTGGGGCCGGCATGGTCGTCCATGGCTACGATGCCCCGTGGAGCGGCGACACCCTCCCGCCGTATGGCGTTGTCCGTGCCGTGTGGGGTGTGAGCGATACGAGTGTGTTTGCGCTCAATGAGGCCAATCGCGTATTGAAGTTCACCGGCAGTTCGTGGTCCGAAATCGGGTCCCTGCCGCTGCTCACGGCGGCGGATCTCGATGGCGCCTCGTCGCAGCTGATGTACGTCTCGGGTTCCGTGCAGGAGGGACTGAATCAGGTTGGCGCCGTCTTCAAGTACAACGGCACGACCTGGAACGAAGTCTTCCGCGGCTTCGTCATCGTCAGCGATCTGTGGGTCGCGCCCGACAGCTCCGTCTACGCCATCGGCCGCAACAACGACTGCTTTACGACGTTGCTGCACTCCACGGACGGCGCGGTGTGGGACAGCGTCACCGTGTTCTCCGAGGGCATTTCCAACATTCACGGCCGGACACCGCAGGATATCTACGGTACGGGTTTCTGCAGCGGAGCGTCGGCGATCGTCCACTGGGACGGCGTCAGCACCACCGTCTATCATCCAGCGAGTGAGAACGGCCCGCTACAACTCTGGGGCAATGCCGCCCCCGGGGGAC
>QHUF01000248.1 GCA_003221075.1 Gemmatimonadota bacterium | reverse complement strand
AGCTCGCGCTTCACGGCGCGGAGCAGCGTCTCACGCAGCGCTGCCCCGTCCCCGAGGGATTGTGTCGCGGGGCGGCTGGCCACCTCCGCGGCACTCCAGAAGGAGCGAATCTCAATTCGATAGTCTTCCGCAATGAGCAGTGACGCCGGCGGGAGTTTGTGAATACCGTCGAACATCGTGTAGGGCGCCGGGACGTATCCAAGTGCGTGGTACAAGCGAAGCGCCTTGCGATTCAGCCGGCGTGGCTGGTCGGGAAACTCGAGCAGCGCCTGGATCTCCGATGCGAATCGCAGTTCGCCGTCGACTTCGGTCCAGAACAGCGGTTTCTCGCCAGCGCGATCGCGCGCGAGCACGAGTCGGCGCCGCGTCTCATCCCAGACCGCGAGGCCGAACATCCCCTCGAGCCGGGCCACGGCATCCGCGCCGAACCGCTGGTAGTAGGGGACGATCGTCTCGATGTCGCCGTGCGAGCGGAAGGGATAACCCCATGCGGACGCTTCCCGTCGCAGCTCGGGAGCATTGTAGATCTCGCCGTTGCAGACCATCCAGATCTTGCCGTCGGGACTCTGAAACGGCTGGTCGCCGGTGGTGAGATCCATGATGGCGAGCCGGCGTGCCCCGATGCGCGCGCGCTCGTGACCGATGATGCATTCGCCGTCGGGGCCGCGGTGGCGCAGCGCCGCGGCCATCCGCGTGAGCGCCTCGGGATGCCGCAGCGCCGCTTCACCCCGCGCTATCGCACCGAAGATGCCGCACATGGTCCATAGGCCGCGTACTTGCCTTCGACGGCGAGCAACGGGAGCACGGAATCGAGCTGGGCACGGACGCGGGCGTCGTTGGCGCGCGCTAGGAACACGGCCGGTGTAGGGCAGTCGCGCGGCTCGTCAGCTCGCGCGCGGTCGCCGCCGCGAGGAGTACCTGTCGCCGCAAATAAAACGGCAGCGAGGTGGGGAAAGCCGAGACCCCCACAACCTCGACATCCGCCACTCCCTTCACCGTCGGCCTCACGTTCTGAATGACGCGTGCGATGGCAGCCGACGAGCGATCCTCGCCGACCGCGACGAGCAGCTGGCCGGATACGATTGGCATCGCCATCACGGTCAGTGCGTACCCCATCACCACGAGTGCCGGACGTGGTCGCTCGACCCGGCCGGCGTACCAAACCAGCGCCGCCGAAATCAGCAGCGCGATGCCCAGCGCCAGCGCGGTCTGCGGGATCGCGGCTCGTTCCGCCGGCGTGAGGCTGATCGGCGCGGGCAGCCAAATCGTCAGGGACACGAGCGCGATCCCAAGCAGCCCTGCGATCACCGCATAGGTGCGCCCTCCGACGCCGATTCCACCGTCGAGCCCCCTCGCGGCCGCAAGGGCGAAGGCAGGCATCAGCGGCAGAACGTACTGCGGGAGCTTCGACTGATTCAGCGAGAAGAACAACAGCGGTGCCAACACCCAGCACGCCAGGAAAATCGCCTCCTGGGCCTGCGGGTTCACGCGCCGGGCCAGCCAGGCCCAGCGCCAGTGCTTCAGACCTGCGAGCGCGGGCACGATCCAGGGGAATGCGGCGACCGGAACGATCGGCAGATAGTACCAGAACGCCGCGGTCCGGTGGAAGCGCGTCGTGGTGACGCGCTCGAACGTCTCGCGCACGAAGACGTAGTGCGGGAACTCGGGAACGCGATGCGACACCGCGAGAAACCACGGCAGGGCCACGAGCGCGAACACGCCCAGGCCTGCGAGCGGAAATAGTCGCCGCAGCCGGCGGCCGGTGAGGAGCGAGTAGGGGATCAGCGTTGCGAGCGGGATCAGAATCGCGAGCGGGCCCTTGGTAATGGCTCCCAGTCCGATCGCCGCCCACGCCAGCACCGGACGCTCATCCCAGAACGCGAGAATTGCGAGCGTGGTGCAGAACGCGAGCGCGCTGTCCATGATCGTCGTGCGCGCGTACGCGAGGACCAGTGGCATCGTCGCGAGCGCCAGCCCCGCCAGCCATCCCGCGTCCGTACCCCACCGTCGCCTCACGAACCACACGACAACGATCAGCGTGGCGAGCGTAAACAGATACGCGGGAAGCCGAGCGGCCGTCTCGGTTGGTCCGAGGACCTCCATCACCGCGGCGGCGGATGCGAAGTAAACGATTGGCTTGTCGAGGTATGGCAGCCCATCGAATTGTGGCAGGACGTAGTCGTTCGTCGAAGCCATCTCGCGCGCGACTTCGGCGTTGCGCCCTTCGTCGGGATCGAACAGCGGATATCCGCCGAGGTCGAACCCCAGCGCCAAGGCGGCGGCAAGGAGAAGCACCGGCAGCCGCACGTAGGCGCCGAGCGGCAGCGAGGACGTGCTAGGAACCGGGAGCCTGGGGACTGGAAGGAGGCTGCGCGGGCGCCGTGGGCATCTGCGACACCGTGATCGGGACGTTCGCTTTGCGCTCGCCGTCCACGGTGATTTCGAACCGATACTGTCCGGCGTGCGGAAACGGCACGTCGAACACGAGCACGGCCGCCGCCTCGATCTCCGTGACGCCGGCGGGCGGCTCGGCAAAATTCACCGTTCCCGAGCCGCCCAACAGCTCCGCATTGTCTTCATCGAGCAGCTTGATCTGCACCTGGTGCTCGCCGACTTCCGTGCGTTTGCCTTTCAATCGCAGCACGAGGTGCAGCCGCGGATGCATCACCGGAAACTGCGGCACCCAGATGTGCTGGAAGATGCCGAGCACCGACATCTTGCCCGACTGATCCACCAGCGCGTAGTCGGCGACGACCGCGAAGTCGAGATGCACTACTTCTTCGCCACTGGAACGGAGTAGCGGACCTTGTCCCACGCGAACGTGATAGCGGAGGGCGTGGAAGCCGGCTCGAACGCGATCACGAACTGCTCGACCGGCGTAGCGAGCGCCTCGGTCTTGGCATCGACACGGATCAGGTCTTGCTCCGGATGATATTCGGTGCCCCACTGCCCGTTCTGTTTGTTGATGATGAGCTTCCATCCGGTCGGCGAGGGAAGCGTCCACAGGGTGTACTTGCCGGCGGGGACTGTCGCGCCGCCGATCACCAGGTCCACGGGCGTTTCAAGCTGCGTTGCCGCGTTTGCGCCTGTGCGCCACACCTTATTCCACGGCTCCAACGTGCCGAAGATATCTCGGCCGCGTCGGGTGGGGCGGCTGTAATCGATCCACACCTCGGAGCCGCCAATGGTCGCGCGCGCCGTGTCGCGCGGCGACAACTGGCCGAGCGGCCGGCTCGCGAAGGACTGCGTGGCCTGCGCCATCGGCACCGACGTAACGCGCTGGACTTCGACCTGCAAGGTGCTGCCTTTTCCAGTGAGCCAGGTGAGATGGCCCTGGCGGTCGAGGCGGAACGTGAAGGGCCCCACGCCGGCGAGCTGTCCTTCATCGAACATGAACACGAGTGTATCCCCGCCCCGTTTGCGGATGTACCCGCCGCTGGTGCGGTCGGCAGAGTAGAGCGCAGTGAACCGGACGCTGTCCTTCCCCGTCCCGCGGGCCCACCGCCCGATCTGTTCCATCAGTCCGTACACGTAGAACTGGAACGGGAAGGTGCCCCGCGGAACCGCGAGCTTCGTCGTCACGCTGCTGTCGCCCCGTGGAGACACCATGATCGCCGTGTCGCCCGAGAAGTCGACCGAGTTCTTGGTCTCCATCGGCCCGGGGCCGCCGCCGATGTTGTGCGTCACGATCTCGATGTGGCGGATCGAGCCGTCGGGATTCAGGTCGAACGTATAGATGCGATGGAGGCTCCGCGGCGTGCGGATCACGTACTCGCCACGCAGCTGCGTTGCCGTCCGTTTGTATTGTTCGAGCGTTACCGTGTCGTTGCCGAGCCTCGTGACGAAAGCCGCCGAGTCCTGGACGGCGAAAGAGAGTGTCAACAACAGCGCAAGCATGCAGAGCCTCCGGTCATGAGACGCGAATCGATGTGATCTCGTCGTTCCCCTTGATCGCGTTGACGACGTCCATCCCCTTCGTGACTTGTCCGAACACCGTGTGGACGCCGTCCAGGTGGCGTTGCGGTGAATGACAGATGAAGAACTGGCTGCCGCCCGTGTCCTTGCCGGCGTGCGCCATGGACAGCGTGCCGGCGACATGCTTGTGGGTGTTCTTCTGCGTCTCGCACTTGATCGTGTAACCCGGGCCGCCCGTACCGACCGGCCCCTTGCCGGTCTTGGAGTAGGGATCCCCACCCTGGACCATGAAATTCGGGATCACGCGATGGAACTTGGTCCCGTCATAAAAGTTGGAATTGGCGAGCTTCTCGAAATTCGCGACGGTGCCGGGCACTTCGTCGGCGAACAGCTCCAGCTCGATGGTGCCCTTCTTCGTTTCGATCACCGCTTTCTTGTTCGGCATCTACACCCCTCTAGTTGAGGTTCTCCTCGACCTGCCGCACGGTTTTCATGCCCACGATCGCGCACGCGATCTCCTGGCGATCGAGCACGAACTTCAGTGCCAGCTGCGACGCCGTCATCCCCGACTGCTCGGCCAGCTCCCGCACGCGCTGTCCGAGCGCGGATAGCTGAGCGACGTAGGGGCGCGGCATGCGGCTGCGGATGTCGCCACGGTCCCAGGTGCTGTCGGCGCTATAGTGCCCGGCGAGAAAACCGTTCGCGAGCGGCTCGCGCGCGATGACGCCCACATTCGCCGCCTGCGCCGTGGGTAGGAATGTGTCCTCGGCTTCGCGCCGCGCCAAGTTGTAGACGATCTGCACGGTGTCAGGCTTGGTCGCCTGGACGGCGGCCACGCCCTCCTCGGGCGGGTGCACGGAGACGCCGTAGAACCGGATTAGTCCGTCGCGCTTCAGCTCTTCCAACGATTCGTAGGTGCCCATCGCGGAGATCAGGCCGATGGGGGGATTGTGCAGTTGCAGCAGGTCGATGCGGTCGGTCTGGAGGCGCTCGAGCGAGTGTTCCACAGCGAACTTCAGGTAGCCCGGAGTAAAGTCCAGACGCAGATCCGGGTTGTAGAAGTTGGCGCCAACCTTGGTCGCGATAAAAACCTGATCGCGTACGTCGCGGAGCGCTTTCCCAAGCAGCACTTCAGAGTGACCGTGGCCGTACACGTCCGCGGTGTCGAAGAAGTTGCAGCCCAGCTCGAACGCGCGGCGGATGGCGCGGGTGGACTCGACGTCGTCGGTGGGGCCGTACGAGTTGCCGAACGCATTGCCGCCGATCGCCCAGGCGCCGAAGCCGATCTCGCTGACGGACAGTCCGGTGCGGCCGAGCGTGCGGCGGTTCACGCCTCCAACAGCCCTGCGAGCTGCTCCGGTGTGGAGACGGGCAGCGAGCACGTCGTCCCAACGCACACCGTGGCGGCAGGACGGTCGGCGATCTTGCGCACCACCACTTTCCGCGGCCGGTACGTTTGGAGCGCGAGCAGGTGCATGGCGCACGCAGGCCCTTCGCCGCTTGGGCCCGCCACTTCGATCCGGGTGATCGGGTGCACCGCCCAGTCGACCGCGCGCAGCAACGTGGACCCGTACAACGAGAGCTCGCGCGCGCTGCCGGCGAACCCGGCGAGATGGCGATCGAGTCGCTCGCGCCACTCCGACTTGTCGGTGAGTGCGCTCAGGCGCGCCAGTACGATCGCGGCGACGCCGTTCGGCGATGGTGTCGGCGCATCCTGCACCGGCTTGGCACGAGTCGCGAGGTATGCCGTGCCGTTCGTTCCCGCGATATCGAAGTAACCCGGCGTGTCGTCCGCGTGCGCCTTGCCACAATACGTCATCACCTGAGTGGCGCGGTCGAGCCAGCTGGTTTCCCCGGTCGCTTCGTACGCATCGAGGAATGCCGCCGCAGCCTGCACATTGTCATCCAGCATCCCGCGTGGCTCGCGTCGTCCCCCCCCCAGGACATGGCACATCCCACTCCCGACATCCCACGCCTCTGACCAGATCCGTGCGAGAACTTTCAATGCCAGCGCATTGCATTCCGGCCTGTCGAGCACGGCACCGGCCTGCAGAAAGGCGCCTGACATCATCGCGTTCCAGTTGACGTAGGCGGTGCGGTCCACGAACGGCGCCTGGCGCCGGTCGCGGGCCGCCTTGAGCTTCTTCATCGCCGTGCGCAGGACGGGCCAGTCGTCATCACTCGCCGGATCCTGTTTCCACCACAGCACATTCTTCTTGGGGTTGTGGTGCATCTCGCCTGTGTCCTGGATGTCGAACACACTCGACGCGACTGTGTATTCTCGCGCCGTTAAGTCGCTTTTGGCTTCGTCCACCGTCCAGGTCCAGTAGTCCCCGTCATCGCCAAACGTCAGGTCTGCGTCCTGTGACGTCGCGAACGCTCCCTGGTCCTTGTCGGCCATGACGTCGCGCACCCAATCCACGATGCCGGTGGCGACTTCCTTGAACAGCGGCGTGCCGAACGCCTGGTATGCCGAGAGATAGGCTCGCAGCAGCTCGGAGTTGTCGTACGACATCTTCTCGAAGTGCGGGACGATCCAGCGCTCATCGACCGAGTAGCGGTGGAAGCCGCCGCCCAGGTGATCGCGAACGCCGCCGCGCGCCATGCCCGTGAGCGTCTTCTCGACGATCTCGCGCTGCCAGGCGAGGCCACCCCGGCTGTCATGCCAGCGCGCGAGCAGGAACTCGCTGGCCGCGGGATGCGGGAACTTGGGTGCCGAGCCGAAGCCGCCGTACCGCACATCGAACAGCTTGGCCATCTGGTCGGCGGCGCCGCTGACGAGGTCGGCGTTCACCACGCCGGGCTTCGCCTCGTCGAGCGTCTGGACGACGTGCTCGCGAATCGCGCGCGCGTTTGTGGTGACGCGCTCCTGCTCTTCGCGGAACGCGCGCGCGATTTCCATCAACACGCGGCGGAATCCGGGCCGGCCGTAGGCGTTGTTGTCGGGCGGGAAGTAGGTGCCTCCGAAGAAGACCTCACCCTCGGGCGTCAGGAACGCGGTGAGTGGCCAGCCGCCTTGCCCGCTGAGCGCCTGCACGGCGCGCTGATAGCGCGCGTCCACGTCGGGCCGCTCGTCGCGGTCGACCTTGATGCAGACGAAATCGCGATTCAGGAGCTCGGCGACCGCGGCGTCCTCGTACGACTCGCCGTCCATGACGTGGCACCAATGGCACCACACGGCGCCGATGTCGAGCAGGATCGGCTTCTTTTCTTGCTGCGCGCGGGCGAACGCCGCGTCGCCCCACGGAGACCAATGGACCGGCTGGTGCGCTGCAGACTTGAGATACGCCGAGGGTTCGGAGGCCAGCTGATTGGACGACACGAACGCTAATCCAGGTATCGGATCGCGGTTTGGGTCAACAACTCCGCGCCGATCACCAGCGATTCCTCATCGATGTCGAACGTGGGACTGTGGTGGGGGGACGCGCCGCCGCCCTTGGGTGCCGAGCCGACGAAGGCAAAGCACCCGGGGACACTCGACAGAAAGTAGGCCATGTCTTCGCCTCCCATCGTGCGGACACCCTGGCGGACGTTGCCCGCCCCGATCACGCCGGCGGCGACGTCGCGCATCAAGACGCTCAGCTCTTCATTATTAATGACCGGGGCGCTCAGGCGGCGGTAATTCACGGTGGCCCGCGCCCCGAACGCCGCGGCGACCCCCTGCGCCGTCTCCTCGACCAGGCGCGGCGCGTCCTCGAAGAAGTGCCCGCCGAACGTGCGCACCGTGCCGCGCAGGTCGGCGCGGTCGGGAATGACGTTGAACGCCCGTCCCGCGTGTATCTCCGTCACGGAGACCACCGCTTCGGCCAGCGGATCCCGGCGCCGGGAGACCAGGCTCTGCAGCGCGGTGATGACGTGAGCTGCGACGAGCACCGGATCGATCGTCTGGTGCGGTGCGGCGGCGTGACCTCCGCGGCCCAGAACCTCGATCTCGAACTGATCGACTGATGCCATCACGGGTCCAGCCATGATCCCGATGGTGCCCACCGGCAGGTCGTTCCAGAGGTGAATGCCGAAGGCGGCGTCAACCTTGGGTTTGTCGAGGACACCGTCATTGATCATCGCCTGCGCGCCATTCGACACCTCTTCGGCAGGCTGGAACGCAAACTTCACGCTGCCGGCGAGCTCGAGCGGCGCGAGGCGACGCGCCACCTCGAGGCCGATCGCGACGTGCCCGTCGTGACCGCAGGCATGCATCTTCCCGGTCTCTCTGGACCGATAGGGGACCGCGTTGGCTTCCTCGACAGGCAACGCATCCATGTCTGCCCGCAGGAGCACGCAGCGGCCGCCATTCCCCTTGAGTCCCACCACACCGGTCTTTCCGATTCCCGGGGTGACCTGATAGTTCAACGCGCGCAAGCGCTCGGCTATCAGCCCGGCGGTCCGCATCTCCTCGAAACCCAGCTCGGGATGCTGATGGATGTCGCGCCGGGTAGCGACCAGCGAATCGCGATCGACCGGCGCGGGCGCTCTCATACCAGCGAGCTGGGGCACAGCCGGTTGATGACGCACTCGGCGCACCTCGGGCGCCGCGCGATGCAAACGGCGCGGCCGTGCAGGATCAGCGTATGTGAAAACCAGGTCCAATCGTCGCGCGGCACGATCTCCATCAGCTCCTGCTCGATCTTCACCGGGTCGTCTTGGCGCGTGAGGCCCAGCAGCTTGGTCAGCCTGTGCACGTGCGTGTCGACAACCACCCCTTCGTTCTTCTTGAACCAGGTGCCGAGGATCACGTTGGCTGTCTTGCGGCCCACGCCGGGCAAGGCGGTCAGCTCTTCCATCGTTTGCGGGACTTCGCCGCCATGCCGCTCGACGAGTGCCTGCGCCATTCCCATGATCGATTTGGTCTTGTTCCGAAAGAAGCCCGTCGACTGAATCTCTTTTTCCAGCACTCTGGGGTCGGCAGCCGCGTAGTCGGCCGCCGTGCGGTACTTGGCGAACAGATGCGGCGTGACCATGTTGACGCGCGCGTCGGTGCATTGCGCGGAGAGAATCGTCGCGACGACGAGCTCCAGGGCATTCTGATGATGCAGCGCGCACGTTGCGTCGGGATACTCGCGCTTCAGGCGAGCGATGATCTTCCGCGCCCGCGCTTTCCGCTCGGTCGATGTGACTTTCGTCTTCATGGGTCAGCCGGAATCTAGCAGCGCCAGAAGCCGGCAGGTGAGCAGCAGTAGCTCCCCGGCATTGGCTACCGAATACAATCCAGCCGCCGTCCCCCCTGCCAGCTTCGGAGCGAAGGGTGCGCTGCCATCGTCGCGTGCCGCCGCGATTTCGATCTCGCTGGCCTCCGGATCGTCAGGGTCCGCGCGGCCCTCGAGTCCCACCGCGCTGAACCCCGGTCTGTCGGGACGCATCCCGAAGATCGCCAGGACGTCGATCGCCCCCCCGCCGGCGGCGGCTTCGGTCACAAACATGCCGTCGAGCGGTTCGGGCGGGCTGACTTCGTTCGGCGCGCCCCACACGCGTAGCTCGGGCAGCTGCAGGTACTGCGCGGGGTGGGGCAGCGCGGTTGTGATGCGCTTTTCGAGGGCGGCCCGACGCATGACCTCGTCGCTGATCTGGTAGACCGGTTGCTCGGCGGCCCAAAACTGATATGCGTGATGCAGCAGCAGTGCGTGCACCTCGAGCGCATCCGCGCCGGCGCCCTCCGGCATGATCTCCTTGAGCAACCTTCCAACGGGTTCCAGCAATACGAAGCGATCGCGGTCAGTGACCGCCGCGCCGTCCTGCCGGAGCGCCTCGGCGATGGCTGGAAACCGTGGCTCGATCTCGCTGAAGGCGAGCGCGAAAGGCGTCGTTCTCATGCTTTGGGAAGGAATTCGTCCAGGGTACGCACAAACTCGGCGGTTGCCTCGACGTGTGGGCAGTGACCCGCCCGCAGCTCTTTGAGACCGGCCTTGAGTAACGCGGCGAGCTCCCGCGATCCTGCGATTGGGAGCGGATCGAAGGTGCCGTGAATGACTAGGGATTGGGGACTCGGGATTCGGGATTCGAGCGCGCGGAGCTGGGGGCGAAGATCGTAGTCTCCCAGGCTTTTCCAAACGGCTTCCTGAGTGCGGGCCGTCACGCGGAACGCCGTGAGATTCTTCGCGTCGTGGAAGTCACGGAAATACCCGGCGACCGACAGCTCGAATGCGCGCCGCTGATAGGCCGCGGGATCGCGCTCGCGCAGACCGCTGGCGCGCAGCGCGTCGCGCTCACGCTGAATCTCCGGAGCCGCCATGCGGCGGGCGAATTCTTCCTCGAACTGGCGACGGTACTCGGCAGTGATCGCGGCCGGCGCGACGAGCGCCAGCCGTTCGACGCGGTCGGGATGTTCGAGGAAGTACAGCACCGCCAGCAAGCCGCCCCAGGAGTAACCGCACAGCGTCAGCCGTTCGAGCGCGAGCTCCACACGCAATTCTTCCAGATCGGCAACGTGCTCTCGCCATCCAACCGGGGTGTCACGCGGAACGGGTGATCGACCACCGCCGCGCTGATCGTAGTAGAACAGCGAGCGACCCTGGGCGAGCAGATCGTACTGCGGGAGCAGGTAGTCGTGGCTGGCGCCGGGACCGCCATGCAACACGACAACCAGGGGACCGGTGCCGACCTGCCGTGTGAACAGATGCACTACAGCAGTACAGCCAGCGCGTCGGCGACTTCCTTCACCTCGGCATGCTCGCGCTCGCCGAAGCCGTTCGGCACATCGGAATCGATGTCGATCTGCCCCAGGATGTGGTCGCCACGCCGGATCAGAACGACCAGCTCCGACTTGGTGAACAGATTACAGGCGAGATAATTGCCGATCGCGCTCACGTCTCCGACGTTCTGGTCCCGCTTTTCCGACACGGCAGTTCCGCACACGCCCTTTCCGACGGGGATGCGCGTGTGCTCGGTCTCGCGACCGGCGTACGCTTCCAGTTGCAGCTCGTTGCCGTGCAACATGTACGCATAGACAGACGTGTAGGGCGGACCCCAGGACCGAATTCGCTCGCAGGCCATCTGTAGCAGCGCCTGACGCCCCTCATCGTGCAGATGTGCCGCGCGCAGGGCGCGCACGACCTTGAGGCCGCAGGATCGCGCTCGCGCAGACCGCTGGCGCGCAGCGCGTCGCGCTCACGCTGAATCTCCGGAGCCGCCATGCGGCGGGCGAATTCTTCCTCGAACTGGCGACGGTACTCGGCAGTGATCGCGGCCGGCGCGACGAGCGCCAGCCGTTCGACGCGGTCGGGATGTTCGAGGAAGTACAGCACCGCCAGCAAGCCGCCCCAGGAGTAACCGCACAGCGTCAGCCGTTCGAGCGCGAGCTCCACACGCAATTCTTCCAGATCGGCAACGTGCTCTCGCCATCCAACCGGGGTGTCACGCGGAACGGGTGATCGACCACCGCCGCGCTGATCGTAGTAGAACAGCGAGCGACCCTGGGCGAGCAGATCGTACTGCGGGAGCAGGTAGTCGTGGCTGGCGCCGGGACCGCCATGCAACACGACAACCAGGGGACCGGTGCCGACCTGCCGTGTGAACAGATGCACTACAGCAGTACAGCCAGCGCGTCGGCGACTTCCTTCACCTCGGCATGCTCGCGCTCGCCGAAGCCGTTCGGCACATCGGAATCGATGTCGATCTGCCCCAGGATGTGGTCGCCACGCCGGATCAGAACGACCAGCTCCGACTTGGTGAACAGATTACAGGCGAGATAATTGCCGATCGCGCTCACGTCTCCGACGTTCTGGTCCCGCTTTTCCGACACGGCAGTTCCGCACACGCCCTTTCCGACGGGGATGCGCGTGTGCTCGGTCTCGCGACCGGCGTACGCTTCCAGTTGCAGCTCGTTGCCGTGCAACATGTACGCATAGACAGACGTGTAGGGCGGACCCCAGGACCGAATTCGCTCGCAGGCCATCTGTAGCAGCGCCTGACGCCCCTCATCGTGCAGATGTGCCGCGCGCAGGGCGCGCACGACCTTGGTGGCTTCCGACGCGGCGCTGCTCGTCACGACCGCTTCCCTAGCGCCGTAGTGGCGCGCCGCGCGGCGGGGGACAGTGTGTCTTGCGGGCTCACAGTGAGGGCCGTTGTGATCAGGAGCAGTGCGAGCATGGTTGGTACTCTATAGATTGAGCCTCCGCATGGCCACCCCGCAGCATTTCGCCGCGTCGTTCGCCCGCACGCTCGACCTGTTTCGCGATCCGGGAGCGAAAGAGGAGCAGAAGACGCAGTTCCGTACGTTGGTGGGCATGCTCAAGGTGGAGGGCGTGACGATCTCGGCGCAGGACGGCAAGCTGGTGGTGAACGACACGGCCGTGGATGGCGACACCCTGCTGCAGCGGCTCGAGTTTCACTCCGTCAAGGAGATCGCCATTCCGCCCGATCCGCCGCTCGGCGAGATGTTCGAGCTGCTGCGATCCCTCGCGACTCAACCTGGCGAGGAGGACATCGCGTCCCGATTGCGGGCGATCGGGGCTACCCGGGTGTCCGTCCGGATGCAGACTTTCGTCTTCGGAACGCCGCTTGCTCCCCCGAGTCCTCCGCCGGCATCGCGGGCTCGTCCAGGCCCCGATGCGGCAGCTGCGCCGCCGCGTGCTGCGCCGAGTGGGAAGCGCGACACGTCAGACGTCGAGAGCGGGACGGAGGACATCCCGGACATCGTTCGCGAGTCGACCGCGCAAAGCTCCGGATTCTCCCCGGCAGCCGCGGCCACACGTTCGACGGCGGATTTGATCGCACAGTTGAAGGACAAACCCGACGGACCACATGTGGGAGACGTGCTTGCGGTGCTGGGCCGGCA
>QHUF01000343.1 GCA_003221075.1 Gemmatimonadota bacterium | reverse complement strand
GGACAGATCGGGCGCGCTGGCGTGATAGGCCGGAGCGAACCCCGCGAGCACTACTGTCACGAGGACTGCGACGGCCGTGAAAAGCAGGACACGCGTGTCGAGCCCTGCGGTCGTCGTGGAATCGGAGAGCAGAGAGGCGGAGAGCACAGGCCCAACCCAGAGCGTGATGAGCAAGGCCGCGGCCCCTCCCAGCACCCCGAGCACGAGGCTCTCGGCGAGCAGCTGTCGGGCCAGGCGACGATGGCTTGCGCCGAGTGCCAGGCGGATCGCGATCTCCCGCTTGCGCTGCACCGCGCGCGCGAGCAGGAGATTGGCGACATTGGCGCAGGCGATCAGCAGGACAATCGCGCACATGGCGCCAAGCCAAACGGAGAGCTTCGCGTCTCTGCTGGCGAGGGGTCCGATGGCCTCGTGCACAGAGCCCAGGGAGACGGTGCCTGTGGAATCACCGCTCTGGACAAAATCGCTGCGGTAAATCGCCGTCGCCTCGGCGGCAGCCTGTTCGGGACTGACGCGAGGATGGAGCCGGGCGACGACCCCAGAGAGCCAGAAGAACCTGGGACCCAACGCGCCGGGCCCCATAACCTCCGGGGCCGCGCCTGTGAGCGGCAGCCACAGGTCTGGCACCTCAAGGTCGATCCCCGTAAAGCCTAGGGGAGTCACGCCGATCACGGTGTAGACGTTGCGCCCCAGCTGCAGCGTCTTGCCAAGCACCGCCCGGTCCGCACCGAACCGGCGCACCCAAAACTCTCGGCTCAGCACCGCGACATGCGCGGCGCGTCCCACACTGTCCTCGTCACCGCCGAAAAAGCGCCCGAACTCGGGGCGGACGCCGAGGACGGAAAAGAAAGACGCCGTGACCAAGCGGGCCTTGACGGGCTCCGCCTGCGGGCCGAGCCCGAGGCTGAAGCTCCCTCTGCCGTAGGCAGCGACGGCGAAACTCCGCGCGTGATCGCGCAGGTCCTCGTAGCGCGGATAGGTCCCGATAGGCATGGTGTTGGTTCCATACCCGGGCATCATGGTCGTGACGTAGAGACGCACAACTCGATCCGGATCGACCACGTGCGCCGGCGGCCGGAAGAACAGCCGGTCCACGACGCCGAACATCGCGCTATTCGCCCCGATGCCGAGCCCCAGCGTCAGCACCGCGGCCAGCGACAGCCCGGGGCTTCGAGCCAGCGTGCGGAGGGCGTAGCGGAGGTCTTGGAACATGGGGCTAGGGGTTCGGGGCTAGGGACTCGTCAACAACTCGCCCGTCGAACAAATGAATCGAGCGATCGGCGTGCTTCGCGTAGCGCGGATCGTGCGTCACCATGCACACCGTCGCGCCGCCGCGGTGCAGCGTCCGCAGCAGGTCCATGACCGCCTCGCCGTTACTGGAGTCGAGGTTTCCCGTGGGCTCGTCGGCGAGCAGGATCGCGGGATCGCCCACCACCGCGCGCGCGACCGCGACTCGCTGCTGCTGGCCCCCGGAGAGCTGCACAGGGTAATGCTTCGCGCGATGCACCATGCCGACCCTCTCGAGCGCCTGCTGCACGCGCTTGGTGCGCTCCGCCCCCGACATGCCACGGTAGGTGAGCGGCAGCTCGACATTCTCGGCGACGGTGAGATCGCCGATCAGATTGAAGGCCTGGAACACGAAGCCGATCCGCCGGTTGCGGATTCGGGCTCGCTCGGCCGGCGTCAGGTTGGCCACCGGCTTGTCCTCGAGCAGGTAGCTCCCGTCGCTGGGCGTATCGAGCAGGCCGAGGATCGAGAGGAGCGTCGTCTTGCCGCAGCCCGACGGGCCGTTGATCGCGACGTATTCGCCTTCGCGAATCACGAGATGGACGTCGGCGAGCGCATGCGTCTCGACTTCGTCGGTGAAAAAGACCTTTCGAACTCCGTTGAGCTGGATGAGTGCCGCACCGTTACCGACCATTCGGTTCTCTCCTTGATCGGGGCTCGGGGTTAGGGGTTCGGGACTTGGGTTGATTCGCCCCAGCCCCTAACCCCAAGCCCCTAACCCCTATTTCAGTTTCACCCTCTCCACATTGTCATACCGCGACATGTCCGACAGAATCACGGAATCGCCGGCCGCGAGTCCCTGCACGATCTCGATCGCGTTGACCGAAGTGCGGCCCAGCTTCACGGGAACGCGCACGGCGTAGCGGCCCCCTTCGACGAGCTTGAACATCCCGATCGTGCTGTTGGGCTGGCCGTACGCGGGACGGCCGGTGAACAA
>QHUF01000342.1 GCA_003221075.1 Gemmatimonadota bacterium | reverse complement strand
GCCGAGTCCCGCTACCGAAGCGGGAACGGGGGACCCAGGTAGTCGGGGCGCAGCGCCGCAAGGCGTAGGGCAGTCAGTCTCTTCCGCCCGAGCCCGTCAGCTAACCCCGTAGGCTTCGAGGAGAGACCGATGTCGTCCCCCACCGCGGGACTCCCTGATCTTCGGGAGCCGTGGACCGACCGTATGAAGCGCGTCCTGCTCGGCAGGAAGCGCGAGCTCCATCCGAACGTCTTCCACAAAGTCTCCCTCATCGCGCTGCTCGCGTGGGTCGGCCTTGGCGCGGACGGCCTTTCGTCGTCCGCCTATGGGCCGGAGGAGGCATTCAAGACGCTCGGCCCGCACACGTACCTGGCGGTCGGCCTGGCGCTGGCGACGGCATTCACCGTTCTCGTCATTTCCTACGCATATAGCCGGATTATCGAGCAGTTCCCGCTCGGTGGCGGCGGCTACGTCGTGGCGTCGCGGCTCCTTGGCCAGAAAGCCGGCGTCGTGTCGGGGTCGGCGTTAGTCGTCGACTACGTGCTCACGATCTCGATTTCGATTGCGGCGGCCGGCGACGCGATCTTCAGTTTCCTGCCGCCGGGATGGACGAGCGCTGTGCTGCTCGGCGTCCTGCCAGTCAAGCTGCTCGTGGAGCTCACGGCGATCGGCTTCCTCATTGTCCTGAATCTTCGGGGCGTGAAGGAATCGGTGATCGCGCTCGCCCCGCTCTTCATGATTTTTCTGATCAGTCACGCGATCCTCATCGGCGGCGTCATCATCGGACGCCTCGGCGACATCCCGGCCGTTTTCGATGAGGTGCATCGCGGATTCGCGCAGGGCCTCCAGGCACCGCCCGTGGGGCTCGGTCTTGTCGGGATGATGGCACTGTTCGTCCGCGCGTATGCCCTGGGTGGGGGGACGTACACCGGGATCGAAGCCGTCTCCAACGGCCTCTCGATCATGCGTGAGCCAAAGGTCCAGACGGGAAAGCGGACGATGGCGTTGATGGCCATCTCGCTCGCCGTAACCGCCGGTGGACTCATCCTGGCGTATTTGCTCGTCCATGCGACGCCGGCTCCCGGCCGGACGATGAACGCCGTGCTCGCGAATCAGTTCGCGGGCCGGTGGGCCGGGATCGGCGCTGCGTTTGTGCTGGTCACACTGCTGTCGGAGGCGCTGCTCCTCATCGTGGCGGGCCAAACGGGATTCATCGACGGCCCGCGCGTCATGGCGAACATGGCCGTCGACTCGTACATGCCGCACCGCTTCAGCCAGCTCTCCGATCGTCTGACGATGTCGTACGGCGTGCTTCTGATCGGTGGCGCCTCGCTGCTCGCCCTCGTCTATACGGGCGGCAATGTCACGCACCTGGTGGTGCTGTACTCGATCAACGTCTTTCTGACGTTCTCGCTGTCAGAGCTCGCCATGTGCCGGTTCTGGGTGCGGGAGCGCAAGAAGCATCCCGATTGGCGGAAGCATATCTCCGTGCACCTGACCGGCCTCACGCTCTGCGCGTTCATCCTCACCGTGACGGTCTACGAAAAGTTCGCGGAGGGCGGATGGGTGACGCTCGGGCTGACCGGGAGTTTGATCGCGTGCTGTTTCCTGATTCGCCGGCACTATCGCCAGGTCCACGACAACCTCCGCCGGCTCGATGGGATTCTCTCGGAGCTGCCGGCCGGCGCCGCGTCGATGTCCGGCCCCGTGGCGCTCGATCCCACCGCTCCCACGGCCGTGCTGTTGGTGGGCGAGTACAGCGGGTTGGGCATCCATTCACTGCTGGCGGTGCAGCGCCTGTTCCCCAGCTACTTCAAGAACTTCGTGTTTGTCTCGGTGGGCGTGATTGATTCCGCGACCTTCGTGAATGTCGAGGCGGTCGACGAAGTCCGCGACCGCACCGCGGCCGATCTGCGGCGCTACGTCGAGTTGGCAGCGGGCCTCGGTCTCGTCGCGGACTCGCGCATGGCGGTGGGCACCGAAGCGGTCGCGACAGCAGCCGACTTGTGCGTAAGGATCGCCGGCGAATT
>QHUF01000341.1 GCA_003221075.1 Gemmatimonadota bacterium | reverse complement strand
ACTGAGACGACAAAGCTCGACGCACCATTGACCGACTGCTCGAAGGCTTCCATCCCGACGATGCTGTCGAGCGGAATGCTGGTGACTGCGGCCGAGTCTCGCAGCGTCAGGCTGTAGCGGTTCCCGTCGCCGCGCACTTGTGTAGAGTCAACAGTCACGCCCGATAGAAAGACCACGGTGCTCCCGTCGACGAGATGCGCCTTTACAGGCGTCGTCACCACGACCGGCGTATGTGGATCCAGCGGGCGGGGCCGGATGCTCTGGTAAACGTGAATGCAGGCGGAAACCAAAATCAGCAGCGGCAGCGCGACACGACGATCCATGCTCTACTCCCGTGTGGACGCTGCTACGATGCGGCGCTGCCGTCAGGCAGACGTCAAGCCGTCGCGCGAGCGCCACAGGATCGGCGCCACAGCACCGGCCGCCTCCATGGGGCGGCCGTTGTGCTTTCAGCCGTTAGCAATCGGCATATCGCTTGCTGATTCTCGGGCGTATCCCTACACCCGAGGACCCCATGCACAGGTGGCTGATCGCGACAGGCGCGTTGCTCGCGCTAGTGGCGTGCGATAGCCGCAATGTCGCGGCACCGGACCATCCGCTCCCGTCGGCCGCGACCGTGGCCAGCGAGGCGGCGATCTACATCGTCAATTATGACGAGACGAAGACGACCCTGGACGCCGTCACAAACGGGATCTTGAACGCGGGCGCCGGCGTCGTGCAGTTCGACAACTTCTCGATGGTCGCGGCCCTCGCGACTCCGGGGCAGATGCTCTCGATCGCCGCCCTGCCAGGCCTCGAAGGGATCTACGCCAACAAGCAGCTCGAGTACTACCTGCTGCACGAGAGCGTGCCGGCGATTCGCGCCGATGCGGTGCATGTCGCCGGAATCACCGGGAAAGGCATCGGCGTCGCGATCCTCGACTCGGGCATCGACGGTGCCTACAACGCCGATGTCGCGTATCCGCAGTACACCGTGCAGAACGTCAAAGTCCTCTACAATCAAAACGATCTCTTCACCTTCGGCAAAGACGCTCCCAAGCCGATTCGGAGAGGCGCGACCCTGGTCGTCGAGAACCTGCCCAATTCCGAAACCTCCGTCGGCCACGGCACGCACGTCGCCGGCATCGTCGGAGCGCGCGGCACGTCGTCCAACGGCTATTACACGGGCGTGGCTCCCGGCGCGAATCTGATCGGCATCGGCACGGGTGACATCCTATTCATCTTCTGGGCGCTGGCAGGCTTCGATTACATCCTCGATCACCAACAGCAATACAATATCAAGGTCGTGAATAACTCGTGGGGCACGAGCGGCGCATTCGATCCAAAAGATCCGATCAACGAGGCGACAAAGAAAGTCGCGAGTCGCGGCATCACCGTCGTGTTCGCGGCCGGGAATGATGGTCCCGGCCAGAACACACTGAATCCGTACAGTGTGGCACCGTGGGTGATCGGCGTCGCGGCCGGCTGCAAGGTCGGCGTCACTGATCCAACAAACTCGGAAGCCCACTGCATGCTGGATGATGGCTCGAACCCACTCATGCCAACGAACAACGAGCCGCGCGCGCACGTGCTCGCCGACTTCTCGTCGCGCGGCATCCCGGGTGATCCGCTGTACCATCCCGATATCACGGCGCCCGGGGTCCACATCGTCTCGACCCGCGCGTCTACCGGAACCGTGCTCAATGGCGATGACGCCAACCATGACGTTCGGATTTGCCAGATTAACGCGACGAACCTGCCGTTCTACACGTGCGCGTCGGGGACATCGATGGCGTCGCCGCACATCGCGGGAGTCGTGGCGCTGATGCAGGAAGCGGCGGGGGGGACGCTCAAACCGGATCAGGTCCTCAACGCGCTGACGGCGACTGCCAAACCGCTCCCCGGGTACGCAACGTGGGAGGTGGGAGCCGGATTTGTAGACGCATATGCCGCTGTGATGAAGGTTAAGAAATGACACTAGCTTTTGCATGTCCGCGCTGGAAATGAAGCTCAAGTAGTTTTCCGGTCATGACAGACCGCCCTGCCCTCCTGCTCGACCTCGACGGGACCCTCATCGACAGCGTGTATCAGCACGCCATCGCCTGGCACAAGGCGCTCGAGCTTGGCGGCATCAAGCTGTCCGTGTGGCGGATCCATCGGCGCATCGGGATGAGTGGTGGACTGTTGGCCGACAGCCTCGCACGCGAGACCGGTCACGAGCTGAGCGAGAAGGAGGCGGCCAAGCTCAAGCGAGCGCACGCGCGACTGTTCGCCGCGCAGGTGCGCGACGTGCGTCCGCTGCCGGGCGCGCTGGACCTCGTACGGCATCTCACCAAGATGCGCGTGGCATGGGCCGTCGCGACCAGCGGCGCGCTGGCGAGTGCGCGCCCGCTATTGAAGCTGGTGAACCTGCCGCCCGGCGTCCCGGTGATCACGCGCGACGACGTCGCGCACGCCAAACCCAATCCGGACCTGTGGATCGCGGCCGCGGCCCGGCTCGGCGTGCCGATCGAATCGGCGATTGCGGTGGGCGACAGCGTGTGGGACCTGCTCGCCGCGCGCCGCGCCCGCGCGCTCGGCGTGGGACTGCTGTCGGGGGGATACGGGGAGGACGAGCTGGAGCGCGCAGGGGCCTACCGGGTCTATGCGGACCCGGCGGACCTGCTCTCGCACATTGACGAATTAGGGATCCGCGCCGACTAACGAATGATCAATGATCAATGATCATTGGACATTCGGTCTTACCGGTTAAGCCAATACGACGCTTTGATCAGGAACGTGTTGCGCGGATAGGCATCGAACAGCCGGCCGAAATCGCCCGTCACATTGCGTGTTCCCATGGCGGGCTCGAAATCATCTCGCCCCTGGCTCCACACGACAAACAGCGTCGAACCCGGCCGATACTCCCAGCGCACCACCAGGTTCGAGTTGAAGAACTTGCTGTTGAAGTCCTGGAAGAATCTCGACCACCCCGCGTACGGCTGATAACGGTCCGTGTACGCCTCCGCCCGAGGCGTCGCGGACAGCTCACGCAAGTTCGAGTAGTGCGCCTTGCTCACGAACGGCGAGGCGTACAGTTGCACCGTGAGCGTTGTGGTCGCGGTGTAGTCCACGCGGAACGTCGTCGACACCGTCTTCTGATCGATGTGGGCAAACAGGTAGTGCACGCCCAGCGAGTCTTTGGGAGGCAAGTCCTGCCGGTCCGCAATGCCGTGCGAGATATTAGCACTCACCGATCCCCGGAAGCGCGAAGAGATGCGCACGTCGATCTCCGGACTCCAACCGAACGACGTCGAACGGCCGCCGTCCTTCGTCACGTAATTCACGAACAGAAAGGGCGTGATCACGGCCCGCTGGTCGCCGCCGAAGGCGGCCCACGGCGCGACGTACTTGTCGACCCGCAGCGCGGGGCCACCGCGCGCACAGTTATCGCAGTACGTGCCGCCCAGCCCGCCGATGGTACCACCGAGATGGAAGAACCACTGATTCTTGAGCTGCACGTGGGCGTTGGTGTTGAAGGCGCGCTCCGTGGGGAGGCCGTCGCTCGCCGTCCAGTACTGCCACCAGTTGAAGTTCCAAGACGCGCGCTGGACCATCTTCGTCTGCTGCGTCCAGTTCAGACTGACCCAGTTGTTCCACTGCTGCTGATTTGCGCTGAACAAAAAGCCGAGATCGTTGACCTCGAAACCGGGGGAGCGGCGGAGATAACTCGTCTGGCCCTGAATGAATCCGCTCCGACGCGTGAGCAGAATCTCCTCGGAATTCCCGGATAAAGCGGTCCGTGTGCTGTCGTAGTTGAGGTGATTGTCGGGACGTTGGTAGAGATGGGTCGAATTGCGCTGCGTGGCGTTGATCGCGGCCGCACTGCCACCGACCGTGCTGAAATCGAGCGAGCCCGTCAGCTCGTAGGTGCCGCCGTGGAAGCGATGGCGGAAATCCGCGGCACCGACGTAGGCCTGGTCACGCAGGCCGTCGGTGAACTGGTCAACGTTGCGGTTCACTGCGGTCGCCATGACGCCGAAGCCGCTCTGCCCTTTGCGCAGATCCTGCGACAGGCGGAGCACGCCGTAATTGGTGAAGGGCTCGAGCGTGGCGCCACCGACGTCCGCTTTCTTGGTTATTCCCTCCACCGCACCGATTGTGAGACCGCTGGCCAATCTGCCCGAGATCTTCGCGGCACCGAGAATCCGGCTGGGGTCGTGCCCGATCCGCCGCGAATAGAACAGGCCTTCCGGCCCGCAGTTCACGGCGCTGCAGTCGACGGGGAAACTGAAGATGCCGGTTCCCTCCACGAAGAACGGGCGGCGCTCCTGATAGAAGGTCTCGAACGACGTGAGATTGACGACCGAGGGGTCGGCATCGACCTGCCCGAAATCGGGGTTGACGGTCGCGTCGATCGTGATGTTGGAGGTGATTCCGTATTTGATGTCGGCGCCGCCGTCGACCTTCTGATTGTGCTGGAACCCGGCCTCCGGCACGTTCTTCGTGACGGCGTAGGGCGCCAACTCCAGCCGCCTCGGCGCCGGCAAGCCCTCCAGGCCCACGAGATCGCCGAGCTGCGAAACAAAGCCGCGCCGCGACGGCCGGTACACCGGCCAGCCGTCGCGCTCACCGCCGTGTCGATCGATGTCGCGCCAAATCGCAAAACCAAAGACGTTGCTGGCCTGGTGCGCATAGCGAAGCTGCGACAGCGGAAACCGGAACTCCGCGGTCCAGCCGAGCGAGTCGATCTGGGTCGCGACCTCCCACACGCCGTCCCAGGCGTCGTCTTCCTGCTGATCGTCTCCGTACATCGCGTAGTCACGCTTCACCCCGCCAGGGTTCACCGCGAACTCGAAGCCGGTGCGGCGGTCGTGGTAGGAGTCGATCACGATCTTGATTTGGTCACAGCAGATGCGGGTGTCGCGGCGGGCGAGGAGGCTCTTGATGCTGTCCGGATGCGAGTCGAAGGCTCGGACAAACACGTAGAAATTGTG
>QHUF01000340.1:404-3413 GCA_003221075.1 Gemmatimonadota bacterium | reverse complement strand
GGGATGACGCTCGGCGGATTCAGATTCAGGCCGATGACCGACGGCGACAGCTCGGTCACCTTGTCGGCGATCTGGATGGTGCGCCATGGTGTCACGAACGGCGTATGGCCGCGCACCTTCACCCCATCGGCATAGGGTGCGAGATCGGCATGCAACGTACGATTGTCCATGCGCGGGCCGCGGATGTTCATCCGCGCGTAGTCCAAGAGGTTCGCTTCGTGGATCACGACAAACGTCTTGCCGGTTCTGGTTTCCATCGTGAGCGGCGTCTGAACGCTATCCAGTGTGCTCACGGGTCCCTCGGACCACAGCTGTTCGGAGCGGTCGAGCCGTGGCCGGTTGGACGCGATCCACCAGGCGCGCGCGTTGTCGGCCATCGCGAATTCCGTCAGCTCGTCGGTGATTTCGAAATCGGCGAGGCTCGCCTGCGCCGGGAACTCGTAGCGGAAGGCCACGCCGTCGTTGAAGGCCCGGATCGCCACGGTGAATTTCCGATCGGGCGGTCCGGTCTCGGCGACGGAGACCTTGAGCTCGTTGTGGTGATCGCGGATGCGCGACACCTCGCCCCAGGGCTGAGTCCACGTTTCGTCAAAGGTGCTGCGGCTCGAGTCGACGATTCGGAGCCCATCGCGCAGCGGCGGCGCGCCGCGGAACTCGAAGCCGAGCATCGATGGTGTCAGGAGCGGGCGCCCGTCGCGCTGCACCATGTAGTAGAGCTTGCCTTCGTGAGTGTTCACCATCACGACGTTGCGTCCGTCCGGGGAGGCGACGCGGAGTTGCGCGCCCAGGGTGCACGGTAGGAAGGCCAGCGCCGCGAGTACCAGGGTCCTCATCGAATAGTCCCTCGTCGTGTATATTCCAGGTTGCGTACACCTGCCAGGGGAATCGCATGATACGCTCGAGCGTCTGCCCCTTCACCGCCGCGGTGCTGCTGGCGGCGTGCTCCACGACTCAACCGTCCGAGGCTCGCCACTCAGCTCCCCGACCTCGCAGTTCGGGCTACGTTATCACGGCCGCTGATATCGAGCGTTCGCCGGGCACGCCGCTCGAGCAAATACTGCTGACGCGCGTTCCCGGTCTCACGATCGCACGCACCGACGACGGCCAACGTGTGGTCACCTTGCGGGGCGCCGCGCGGGAACTACTCGTCGTCCTGAACGGCGTGGCGCTGGCGCCCAACGCCTCGGGCAACTTGAACGCGATCAACCCCCAAGACATCGAGTCTATCACTGTGCTCCAGGACGCGGCCAGTACCTCGACGTACGGCTCGCGCGGCGCAAGTGGGGTGATCCTCATCCGTACCAAACACGGCTAACGAGGCGCATGCTGAAACTCCTCACAGTCGCCTTGGTCGCTTGGCTTCCGGCCTGCGCGCTCCACAAGCGCGAATCGGCGTCCGCCGCTCCTCCACCTCCCAAGGCGGCGTCCAGCACGACGATTACAGCCGAGGACATCGAGCACGCACCCGGCATGTCGCTCGAGCAGCTCCTCGTGACGCGCGTACCCGGTCTGTCGTTGACGCGCGCGCCCGACGGCCACCTCGTGATTCACGTCAGGGGTCCGACCACGCTCTTGGGCGATCAGGAACCCCTGTTCATCATCGACGACCTGCCGGTCGACAACCCGGTCGGCGGCAATCTGAGCTCGATCAACCCGCGCGACATCGAGTCCATACAGGTGCTGCGCGATGCCGCGAGTACGGCCATGTACGGCTTGCGCGGGGCCAACGGGGTCATCATCATCAGAATGAAGGGGTAGTGCGGAAGAACAGCGGGCGATCGTTGTTGCGCGCGACAATGTAGAGATCGCCGCGCCTGGTCCGCAGCCGCTGGATGTCGCGCGCCTGGCCCCGCACGAAGAAACCGCTCTCCGCAGTCCGCACCGGCGTGAAGTTCCCTTTTCCGTTTCCGCGCAGGAACAGTCCGTAGCTGGACATCATCGGGCCGAGTGACGGCTGCATAGCCTCGAAGTTGCCCGCGAGCAGCAAGTCGGTGTGGCCGTCGCGATCGAAATCGCCCGCCAGGATCCCGTACACAGGCGCGATCTGCGCCTCGTGCGGCAAGGGGACCAGTGTAAACGAGCCGTCGCCATTGTTGCGCGCGACCGCCGTGGCGAACGTCTCCGCTTGCTTGACGACCGCTCCGGTCAGCGCGCTCCCGAAAACCTGCTCGACCGTTTGGCCGGCATAGTCCGCATACTTGGGATATCGTGGCTTGAGGTAGGGCAGGGCTTCGGTGAGCTCGTCGCGGAGCACGAGGGGGAGCGATTGCCTGCCCCCGGAGACGGTTGCGTTCTCGAACAACGTTACGATCTGCTCCGGGAAGCCGTTGCCGTCGAAGTCCTTCACGTACATGCGGGCCGGCTCTGCGGGCGTAGCGTGCAGCCGCGTGTTCAGGCCGAGATTGCCGACGACGAAATCGATCCTGCCATCGCCGTCGACATCGGTCGCAATAATCCGATTCCACCAGCCGGTGCTGTGCTCCAGACCCTTCGTCGCCAGGCGTGTAAGGCGCGTGCCGGTGTTGCGGAAGATCGTGATCGGCATCCATTCGCCCACGACGATGAGATCGAGGCGCCCGTCGCCGTCCATGTCGGCCCACAGCGCGTCGGTTACCATGCCGATGCGCTCCAGATCCGGGGCGACCTGCGCCGTCACGTCGCGGAATCGCCCGTGTCCGTCGTTCTTGAGGAGCGTGCTGCGCGGATCGAGGCCATAGCGGCCGGGAACGACGCGCGCGCCGATGAAGACGTAGTCGGGAGAGACCGCGATGCGCGAGCCGCTGGTGAAGAGCGGCGGCAAGCGGCCGGTCGTCTTCGTCAAATGGCCCCCGCGATCGCCGAGGTATAGGCGGTCTTCCAGCGCGGGGGCCAGATCCGCGAATTCACTGCCGCCGGTCACCACATAGAGATCGGGTTTGCCATCGCCGTTCGCGTCGAAGAACGCCGCCCCCAGGTCTTCGGATATCTGATCCTGGGCGAACAGCGCCTGGTTCGTCGCGACGAAAGTGC
>QHUF01000340.1:0-254 GCA_003221075.1 Gemmatimonadota bacterium | reverse complement strand
TCCGACTCTCGAATCGTGATTCGCTGATTCGTGCCGACGTGAGTCGTGCCACTCGTGCGACCATCGGGCCAGTCCACACTCACGGACTCGAGCGTATCGACCCGGCCCACACCGAAAGTGAGCGTATAGTCGACGCTCGATTGGAATCCGCGTGTGGGCTCGAGCTCCTGAACGAACTGTTGCTTCCCGTGCCGGAGCGTCACGCGGGCGCCGACGGCAAAAGGATTCGCCCCGTCGCCCACCAGGCGGACCTG
>QHUF01000361.1 GCA_003221075.1 Gemmatimonadota bacterium | reverse complement strand
AGTGGGTGCGCCGTTGGGACCGGGAACATGTGCTCCGCTTGGTACCGTTCCAGGACGCGGTTGCCGTCGCGCGCTTTCCAATCGCGCTGCCGGCGCTCGCCGCTGCCATGCATCTCGTGTTACCGGACGGCCGCGTGTATGCAGGGGCCGATGCGATCCCGGAGCTGCTCCGGCTCTTTCCCGGCAAGCGCTGGCTGGCGCCGCTGTTTCGGATTCCGGGCGTGTTGCCGCTCGCCCGCCGGATGTACGCCCAGACCGCGGTGCGGCGGCACTGTCTGGTGCGCGGGATTCCAGGTCGCTAGGTTCGCCAGGGGAGGAGATACTTCAGTGATGACTGCAGTGCTCAGCGCTGAAACGGTGCGCCAGGCTCTACGCCAGGTGAAAGATCCCGAGCTCGACATGAACATCGTCGACTTGGGCCTCGTCTACGACGTCGAAGTCGAGGACGGGCTGGTGCGGATCAACATGACACTGACCTCGCCGGGCTGTCCGGCGGGGCCGATGATCACGAACGACATCTACAAAGTCGTGCGCGCCATCGAGGGCGTGAAGGACGTCGACATCGATATCGTGTGGGAACCGTACTGGACCCCGGAGCGGATCGATCCGAAGATCCGCGCGATGATGGGGTTCTAGCGCAGGGCTTCGAGCAGGGCGTCACCGAGCACGGCGATCTGCCAACGCCGCACTTCACCGACCTGCTCGAGCGCAGCCCGATCGACCGGCCGGGCCCGCACCACCGCTTCCAGCGTCGTCCGGCCGCACAGCACGCCAGCCTCCAGTCCAAGCTCCGCCGCCACCCGGTTGCGAACGGCTTTGACTTTCTCGAGGCGCACATCGAACCCCGCATCCTTCTGCGGGCGTGGGCGGCGCTCGAGGCGGGGCAGCTCGCTGTCACTGAGTCCTTTCGCGCGGGCCACGGCATCGAGTAGCGCATCACCATGTCGCCGCGCCAATGAGCTGGGTAGCTCGCGGATGTGTGAGAGATCGGCGCGGCTCGCGGGCAGCGCGCGACTGACCGCGACAAGCGAGTCGTTGCCGATGATTCGGAACGGCGCCTTGTCTTCCCGTTCAGCGACACTGTCCCGCCAGCGATGTAACAGTCGTAGCGCCGCCAGACCGCGTGGGGCCAGTCCTTTCGCACCTTTCAGCCTGAGGTAACTGTCGTCATCGGTACCGCTCGCGACGCCGGTCCAGCGCAGCGATTCGAGCTGCTTGAACTCCTCCTGTGCCCAGGAGAGACGTCCCAGCGACTGCAGGCGTTGCTCGAGGGCGTCGCGCAACGGGAGCAGGTAGTGCGTATCGGCGGCGGCGTACGCCAGCATCGGCGGGGTCAGCGGCCTGAGCGACCAGTCCGCCTTCTGGTGCTCCTTGGCGAGCTTCACTCCGGCGTACTTCTCGAGCAGCGCTGCCAGGCCGATGGCCGGCTCACCGGCGAGCTGGGCAGCAACGCGCGAATCGAACAGGCGCACGGCGTGGAAGCCGTAGTCGCGGTCGAGCACCCGGAGGTCGTAGTCGGCGTCGTGGAACACCTTCTCGAGCCGGGGATCGGCGAGCAACGCCCCGACCGGGCCGAGGTCGGGAGCGGCAATGGCGAGGGGATCGATGAGCGCGGTTTGCGTCGGGCTTGAGATCTGCATCAGGTAGATGCGATCGCGGTAGCGATGGAAGCTGGCCGCCTCGGTGTCGACGCCGACGCGCGATTCCCGGCGCACGGAAGCGATGAACGCCGCAAGGTCTTGCGGCGTGTCGACGTACTTCACTCCTGCTTCCCTAGCGCCTCCATCCCGGCGGCGATTTGTTCCAGCGCCTTGGCTAACGTCTTGTAGAATTCCGGATCGGGAGCCTGGGGGGCTCCGCCGAGCGGATCGCCCGCGCATTTGCGGGCGGCTCGCGCCGCATGACGGATGTAATCGGTGGTGACTTGCATGGATCGCTCCGCTGTGTTGGCCACAAAGATACGCGCCGCTTTCGCGCCGTGCAGTCTCGCCGAGTGGCCTACACCACTCGACGAGGAGCCGTCACTCGCGCGCGCGCTCGGGTTGCAGGCGTTGTGGCTCAAGCGTGAAGACAAGAGCGGCGGCAACAAAGTACCTGCGCGCAGGCTCGCGGTTACCGCACCGTGGTCGCGACATTTCCGCAACCCGATACCGACGCGAGTCGCGCAGTCGCGGCGGCCACCGCCGTGACCGCCAATCTAGTCGTCCGCGCATCCTCCCTGGTCACGTTGCCGTGGGCGGTGCTGCGAGCGTGGCGGGCAGCGCATCATCTCGGACTAGGCACGCCGCACTGGATTCCGGGAGGCGGCGCGGATCCGCACGCGGTGATCGGCCACTTCCTCGCGACACTCGAGCTCGGCTCGCAGGTCGACGCGCCGCCGGACACGATCGTCGTACCGCTCGGGACCGGCGGCACCGCGGCCGGCATCGCGTTTGGCCTGGCGTGGCTCGGCTGGTCCACCGAGGTCGTCGCGGTGCGCGTGGCTCCGCGCATCGTCGCCAATCGGTGGCGCACGGTGCGGCTCGCGCGCAAAACGGCGGCGCTGATCCGTCGCGCGGGAATTGAATTCAGCGTTCCGCGATCCGCGCTACGCGTTCGCGTGGTGGACGCGATGGGGAAGGGTTATGGTCATCCGACCGAGGAGGGCGACCGCGCCGCCGCGGTAGCGGCTGAGCATGGCGTGCGTCTCGATCCGACGTATGGGGCAAAGGCCTTCGGCTTTTTGCAACGTGCCGACGTGAACGTTCAACGAGTCGTATTCTGGCATACGTTTGCCTGGCCATGATCGATCTCCCGGTACTCTTCATTCATGGTTTCCCGTTTGACAGTGCGATGTGGCGACATCAAATCGCCGCGCTGTCGCGCTGGGAACGGATTGTACCGGATCTGTGGGGCGCGGGCCTCGTGAATATTCCCGCTGCAGCAGGTCCGTACTCGCTCGCCGATCAGGCGGCCAGACTTGTTGGTATGCTCGACGATCTGCAGGTCGACGAGGTAGTGGTGTGCAGTCAATCGATGGGCGGTTACATCACGTTCGAGTTGCTCCGCGCGTTCCCGGCGCGTGTGCGCGCAGCCATTCTCTGCAGCACGAAAGCGACTGCGGACACGCCGGAGGCAAAACGCGGGCGAGACACCATGGCCGCAAAGGCCGAACACGAGGGCCCGGGGGCGATCGCTGCGGAGCTTGTGCCCAGGCTGCTCGCCTGGGCCACGCGAGAACGTCAACCGGCGGTCGTGCGCGAGGTGACAACCATGATCGAGCGGCAGCCAGTGCATGGAATGGTCGTCACGCTGCGCGCGCTCCGAGACCGCCCCGATTCGACGCCCTTACTTGGACAGATTCGGATTCCGATTCTGGTGGTTGCGGGCGACGAGGATCAGATTACGCCGGCCGAAGGAATGAAGGAAATGGCTCGCGCGATTCCGGGTGCGCAGTTCACGGTCATCCCTGGATCGGGTCACCTGGCGCCGCTGGAACATCCGCAGGCGGTGAACGACGCCGTGAACGCCTTCCTGGCCCAGCTCTGAGTTACGAGCCCTTGCGCTGCGGCTTCCCGGGTGGGTTCTCGCTCTGGAAGATGTCGCGATTCTTCGCGATGTAGTCCTTCCACTGCGGCGGGGTGTCCTCTTCGGGGAAGATCGCCGTCACCGGGCACTCGGGCTCACACGCGCCGCAGTCGATGCACTCGTCCGGATGGATGTAGAGCATGTCCGGCCCTTCGTAGATGCAGTCCACCGGACAGACGTCCACGCAGGAGCGGTCTTTGACGTTGATGCACGGCTCGGCAATGATGTACGGCATTCTTCTCCCGAGTGCGAAAACAGCGTGTCGACGGAGGCGAATCGCAAACCTAGACTGGCAGTTAGCTCAGTCAAGGGACCCCCAAGTATCTAAGATACTACCGGGTATCTAATCGAGGGCCGTCACAGGAACGGGAATTGTGGCGAGGGCGGTCAAGGCGGCAACCAGGACGACGTACTCGAGGAGGGTCCGGCGGTCTGGTCGCTCAGGAGCCTTGCCATCGAGCGCGGCCCACGCGGCAG
>QHUF01000360.1 GCA_003221075.1 Gemmatimonadota bacterium | reverse complement strand
GCGCGCTATACGACGTGCCGGTCGGTGACGCGTGGCCAAAGGGCCGGGTCGCGCGCCTGCGGGACGACATCGGGGAGGCAGGGCTGAAGCTCGCCGTCGTCGAGAGTATTCCGGTCCACGAAGACATCAAGCTCGGGCGGCCGACGCGGGACCGTCTGATCGCGAACTACTGCGAGAGCGTCCGCACCCTGGGCGAGCTGGGCGTGCAGGTGCTGTGTTACAACTTCATGCCTGTGTTCGACTGGATGCGCACCGATCTCGCGATGCCGCTGCCCGATGGATCGACTGCGCTTGCCTACGACGACAGTGTGCTCGCCCGCATCGACGTGGGCCGGGGGACCGGGGATCTCCCCGGCTGGGCCGCGACCTATGATGCAAGCGAGCTACGCGGGCTGCGCGAGGCGTACCGCCAAGTGCACGCGGAACGGCTGTGGGATCATCTCGCCTACTTCCTCGAGCGCGTCGTCCCCGTCGCCGAGGAATCGGGCGTGCGCATGGCGATCCACCCCGACGATCCACCGTGGCCCATCTTCGGGCTGCCGCGGATCATCTGCCGCGGCACCGATCTCGAGCGACTCACGAAGCTCGTTGACCGCCCTGCCAACGGCGTGACGTTCTGCACGGGCTCGCTCGGCGCCCTCCCCGAGAACGACCTCCCCGCGATGGTGCGGCGGCTCGGCCCCCGTATCCACTTTGCGCACTGCCGCAATGTGCGTATTACCGGCGAGCGGAAGTTCCACGAGACGCCTCACCCCTCGGGCGATGTAAAACTCGCGGACGTACTACGGGCATTGCGCGACACCGGCTTCACCGGGCCCATGCGCCCAGACCACGGCCGGATGATCTGGGGCGAGCGCGGACGCGCAGGTTACGGGTTGTACGACCGCGCGCTGGGCGCGACCTATCTGCAGGGGTTGTGGGAAGGGCTGTCCACACTCTGAAGAGTGGGCCCAATGATGCACTGCGCTTCAAGCGCAGTGGTTTTCTGGGCTCACTCCTTGGAGTGTTGACCTCCATGCCGGAACTTGGGGACTGTGATGAAACTCATTCGATTCGGTGAACCGGGACGGGAACGGCCTGGCCTGATTGTGGACGGAGGGCGGCGCATCGACGTCTCGCGTTTCGGCGCCGATTACGACGAGGCTTTCTTCGGCTCAGGCGGCGTCGAGCGACTGGCGCGCTGGCTCGCGAAGGAAAGCCCACCCATCGTGCCGGACGGCGTGCGGCTGGGACCACCGGTGGCGCGCCCGAGCAAGATCGTGTGCGTCGGGCTCAACTATCGCGACCACGCGCGCGAAACGGGCCAGGCGATCCCCGCCGAGCCCGTGCTGTTCTTCAAGGCCACGACCGCGCTCGCCGGTCCGAACGACGACGTCGTCATCCCCAAGGGCAGCACCAAGACCGACTGGGAGGTGGAGCTTGCGGTTGTCATCGGGCGCCGCGCGAGCTACGTCGAGCGGGATGCCGCCCTGGCCCACGTGGCAGGCTACGTGCTGCACAACGACTACTCGGAGCGGTCCTTCCAGCTCGAGCGTGGGGGGCAGTGGGTCAAGGGTAAGAGCTGCGACACATTCGCCCCCCTCGGCCCCTTTCTCGCGACGCCCGACGAGATCCCCGACGTCCACAACTTGCGCCTGTGGCTCAAGGTGAACGGGGAGACCAAGCAGTCCGGCTCGACCAAGGACCTCGTCTTCGACGTGCCCACGCTCGTAAGCTACATCAGCCAGTTCATGACGCTCCTGCCCGGCGACGTCATCTCCACCGGCACTCCCGCCGGCGTCGGCCTCGGGCAGAAGCCGCCGCGCTTTCTCGTTGACGGGGACGTGGTCGAGCTGGGCATCGACGGGCTCGGCTCCGCCTGCCAACGGCTGCGCCGTTGGAATGATCAATGATCAATGATCATTGATCATTGATTATTGATCATTGGACATTCGCGCTGCGCAAATATCCCGCCGCAACGTTGGCATATTGTGCAAACGCCACCTCAGGGTCTTCAATGTCAGGATGCCAGCGTTTCTCCCACTCGAAGCTGTAGAACCCGCGATAGCCGATCTTCGCGAGCGCCGCGATCTGGCGTTTCACAGGCACGTCACCCGTGCCGGTGAGGACGTAGCGCCGGTCGTTGCCGGCGGCGACGGAGTCCTTGAGATGGGTGTGCCGGATGTAGCGTCCCAGCTGCCGCACGGTGTCCTCGGGCTGCTCCTTGCCCGACACGAAGGTGTGATGCGCGTCCCAGAGCAGCGCCACGTTGGGTGAGTCGGCTTTCTGCAGGATTTCGAGCAGCGCGGGCGAGTCGGTGAAGTCGCCGTGCGATTCGATGATCACGGTGACGTCTTTGCCGCGCGCATAGTCGCCGAGCTCGTGGAGCGCGCCGCCGATGTGCGCAAGGATCTCGTCCCGCGGCACGCCTGCGACGTACTCGTTCCCGAACACACGCACGTACGGCGCGCCGAGTGCGTGGGCGAGATCGATGAAGCGGCGTGCCTCGTCGAGCTGCGCGGCGTGCTTGACCGGGTCCATATCGTGCATCTGCGCCGACGCGCCGAGGCACGACACGGAGAGCCCGTGCGCGGTGAGCTGGCGTTTGACGTCGCCGATATGCTCGGGGGCAAGCTCCGGCACCTTGGTGAGATCCATGTTCGTCAGGATGCCGCGCAGCTCGATCGAGGCGAACTGATGCTCTGCCGCGAAGTCGAGGATCCTGGGCCAGGGCCAGGTCGGGCAGCCAAGGGTGGAAAAGCCGAGTGGTAACTTTTTGGGCGCTTGCCAGGGTAG